>JAHJUB010000134.1 GCA_018829455.1 Candidatus Omnitrophota bacterium | reverse complement strand
GCCGAAGGATCCTGTTGTAGTTTCAGTTCCAGGCTATCACGGATGCGCCTGGCTTCCGGCTTGTCAATTTTCCTGACGTCTCGCCTGACGGAACTTTTGTATTCAATCCGCAAGGTCTCTCCAAAACTCCTGGCTGGATACAACCGGGTCGTTCTTGTCGCGCAGACGATCCAAGGCAATCTGATAGTCCGCACATTCGTCCAGGTAGGCTTCCAGCGCTTTCCTAACCAGGAAAGACTTGGGCCGTTCTGTGGCAGCCGCCACACTCTCTAGGGCGCGGGTGATTTCCGGAGACAGCCTAATACAAAGCATTGTGCTCATAATCCTCCTTTGCGTTCAGTTTACGTTCTTCGTTATACAAGTATAACACCTATCCTTAATTCTTGTCAAGGTCGTATCGCCAGACCCTTTTTCCCAGCCGTACGTTTGCCAATCCCCGGCGAGGATTGGCTTCACTTGACGCTCGTCGGCGCTCTTTTCGTACTTTACAGCACGAAAACCCCTGCCCGCTTCCTCCTCACGAACACCGGTTGGGAAAACGAGTCCGGCGGTGCGGAAGAATAATTTGCTTATGTTGGAAGTTCGTAGAACGTGCGGATGCAGTTTACCACGTACTGTTTTTGTTCCAGGGTAAGCTCCGGGTAGATAGGCAGGGCAAGCGAGGCGCCAGCCGCTTCTTCGGCGGCCGGGCAATCCCCTTCCTTGTATCCAAGTGCGGCGAAGCATTCCTGCAGGTGCAGCGGAACCGGATAGTATATCTCGGCGCCTACTTCCTTTTCTTTCAGGTAGGTCTGGAGAGCGTCCCGGCGTTCAACGCGGATAACGTACTGGTTGAAGATATGGCGGGTTTGTTTCCGTGCCGGTATCCGGACCCGGTCCGGCAGAAGTCCGGCATCCTGAAAAAGAGCATCGTAATCTTTGGCGTTCTTTTGCCGGGCAGCAGTCCAGGAATCCAGGTATTTGAGTTTTACCAGTAAAACCGCTGCCTGCAAGGTATCCAGCCGAAAGTTACCGCCGACGATTTTGTGGTGGTATTTTGGCTTGGAACCGTGGGAGCGTAAAACCCGGATCTTTTCGGCCAGGTCGGCATTGTTAGTCAGTACCATGCCGCCGTCACCGAAGCCGCCCAGATTCTTGCTCGGAAAGAATGAAAAACACCCGGCATTTCCCATGCTTCCGGCTTTTTTACCCTGATACTCGGCGCCGATTGCCTGGGCGGCATCTTCAATCACGTTGAGGTTATGTTTCCGGGCGATTGACCGGATGGGGTCCATGTCGGCGCACTGGCCGAAGAGGTGCACCGGTATGATGGCTTTGGTCCTGGCGGTGATGCTCCTTTCAATTGCGCCGGGGTTTAGATTATAGGTATCCGGTTCCATATCAACAAAGACCGGTTTTGCGCTCAGGCGGGACACCGAACCGGCGGTGGCAAAAAAGGTATAAGTAGGGACGATTACCTCGTCGTTGGCGCCAATGCCTAATGCCATCAGCGCAATAAGCAGGGCGTCGGTCCCGGAGGAGATGCCAATGCCGTGGGCGCATCCGCAGTATTGCGCGACCCGGGTTTCCAGTTCCGCCACGGCCGGGCCCATGATGAAATACTGACTTTCCACTACCTGTTGGATGGCGGCGTCTATTTCGGGTTTGATCGTCTGGTATTGGGCTTTAAGGTCTAATAAAGGAACTTGCATGGTTCACTCCTACCTGTTAGTCAAAAAACGTTTTAGAGCATCCTGCCAGTTCGGCATTTGGAAATTCAGGGAATTTTCCAGGACTGAATTTTCCAAGACGGAATAAGCGGGGCGCGCCGCCGCTCGCTTGAGTTTCTTGGAACCGATCGGTTGAATTAAGTTCTTTTTTCCGGCCCCCTTCAAAATGGCGGTTGCAAACTCAAACCAGGAAGCGCTGTCCTGATTGGCGGCGTGGTAAATTCCGTATTCGCCGTTTTTGATAATTTTAATTATACTTTGACATAAATCATTCGTCAAAGTGGGGGAGCCGGTCTGGTCGTTGACGACCCGCAGTTCTTCCCCTTTTTCCGCCTGGTCCAGAATAGTTCTCGGAAAACACTTGCCGTATTTTCCGAAAAGCCAGGAAGTGCGGATGATAAAGAATTTTTTGAGCAGACGGCTGACGTAAAATTCCCCGTCCAGTTTGGATCGGCCGTAAACCTGAATTGGGTTGGTTGGGTCGTATTCCCGGTAGGGCGATTTCTTTTTACCGTCAAATACAAAATCGGTTGAAATATACGTCAGGGGTATTTTCAATTCGGCGCAGGCGGCGATTACGTTAGCTGTCCCCCGGGTATTGACCGCAAAGGCCTTTTCCGGCCATTTCTCGCATCCATCCACATCAGTGTAGGCGGCGGCGTGAATAACCAGCTCCGGCCGAATGGCGGTTATTGCTTTAACGGTATCATCCTTTTGCGTGATATTAAATTCCGGCAGGTCAAGGCCAATCGGGTTGAAAGAAGGAGCGAGGGATGCCATCAGGTCAGTACCTAACATTCCCTTGTATCCGGTTATCAGAATTTTCAGTTTTTTCACAATTTTCTTTGGTACCAATCTATCGTAATTTTCAACCCTTCCTTGAAATCTACGGTTGGTTGCCAGCCGAGGGTTTTGATTCTATCCCAATTGACCGCGTAACGCCAGTCATGGCCGGGACGGTCGGTGACACTTTGAATCAGGGAGAGCGGAGCATTTAGCAGGGTGAGGATTGATTTCGCTACTTCTGTGTTTGTCAAATTATTTCCGGACCCGATATTATAGACCAGCCCTTCCTTGCCCTGGCGTAAGACCAGGTCTATCGCTTGGCAATTATCTTCCACAAAGAGCCAATCACGCTGATTTTCGCCGCGGCCGTAGAGAGGCACCGGTTTGCCGGAGAGAGATAGGGAGACGAAGAGCGGAATCAGTTTTTCCGGATATTGCCTGGGCCCGTAATTATTGGTGCTGCGGGTAATCAAGACCGGCAGGTGATAAGTGGTGTGATAAGCAAGGCACAGGAGGTCTGCCGCGGCTTTGCTGGCGGAATACGGGGATGAGGGCCGCAGGGGCGCTTGTTCGTCGGCAGAGCCTTGGGCAATGCTGCCGTAAACTTCATCGGTGCTAATTTGGACAAAACGGGGAATCTTTAATTGTCGGCAGGCTTCCAGAACAACGCCGACCCCGAGAAAATTTGCTTGCAAAAACGGTTCCGGCCCGGTGATGCTTCGGTCAACGTGGCTTTCCGCAGCGAAATTGACCACCGCATCGCATCCATCCATAACCTGCGGGACCAGTTTTTGGTCGCAGACGTCGCCCCGGACGAACGAATAGCGAGGGTTGTTGGCGATTTCCGCAAGGTTGGCCGGGTTTCCGGCGTAGGTAAGTTTATCCAGGTTGATTATGGAATCACCCGGGTATTTCTGCAGGGTGTGGATTATGAAATTAGAGCCGATAAAACCGCAGCCGCCGGTAATCAGTATTTTCATCGTTTCTTTTTGGCAACCAGATTATTGGCAGTAAGCAGGGATTCAAAGGTACCGGCGTCGGTCCACCATCCTTTCAGGAAATCAAAAGTCAGTTCTCCTTTGTTCAGATACCAGTTGTTTACGTCGGTAATTTCCATTTCGCCGCGTCCGGAAGGTTTCAGGTGACGGATTATTTCAAAGACCTGGCGGTCGTAAAAATAGATACCGGTAACCGCATAGTTGCTCGGCGGGGTCTTTGGTTTTTCAATTATTTTTACCAGTTTTCCGTTGCGAATCCGGGCGCAGCCGAACCTTTCCGGATGCGGAACTTCTTTCAGGATAATCTTGGCGCCTTTTTCCTGCTTTTCGTAGGCGGCGGCAAACCGGCTGATGGAACCTTCAATAATGTTGTCGCCGAGCATTACCGCCAACTTGTCTTTTCCGGCAAAGTCCTCGGCCAGTTTCAGCGCGGCCGCGATGCCGCCTTCGCCTTTCTGGTAGGTGTAGTGAATGTGCTTTAAGCCGAATTCGGAGCCGTTTCCCAGGAGCCGGAGGAATTCTCCGGCGTAAACACCGCCGGTTACGATCATTATTTCCGTTATTCCCGCCTCAATTAGGGTCTCCAGGGGGTAATAGACCATGGGTTTGTTGAATACCGGCAGGAGGTGCTTGTTGGTGATTTTGGTTAAAGGAGAGAGGCGGCTTCCGGTTCCTCCGGCCAGGATTACGCCTTTCATCGTTCTTTGCGCTCCCAGTCGTAGGGAATTTTCGGGCTGTGCGGGTCAACCCGAAATTCGTCGGGCTGCTTGTGGTTGTAGGGTTCGTCAGGAACGTTGATAACCAGGGCTTCTTCCGGGCTGATGCATTTGAAGCCGTGGTAAACAAGGGGCGGAATTTGGATGAGAATGGGGTTCTGTTCGCCGGCGAAAAATTCGTTGATTTCGCCTTTGGTGGTTGAGGACTTGCGGCTGTCGTAAAGCACAATCTTCATCATCCCCTTGACCACGGTCATATTGTCCGTTTGTTTCTTGTGGTAATGCCATCCCTTGACCACGCCCGGGTAGGCGGTGGTCAGGTAAACCTGGCCGAAGCAGGAAAAGAACGAATCATCCCGGCGCAGGATTTCCATCACCCGGCCCCGTTCGTCCGGCAGAACCTTAAGATTTTTTACCGTCACTCCGTTAATCATAATGAATAGTAGGTTAACATATTCCCGCGTCAGACGTCAACCTAAATTTATGCTAAAATAATATTGCAATGTTCATCAGGGATTTTTTTAAGAAGAGGGTTGGAGTCAGCCGGAACGTCTTCGCGCTTGGCATCGTCAGTTTTTTTAACGACATCGCCTCGGAAATGCTCTATCCGGTTGTGCCGATTTTTCTGACGACCACCTTAGGCGCGCCGGTTGCCATCGTCGGTTTAATTGAGGGTATTGCGGAATCCACCGCCAGTATTCTGAAAGTTGTTTCCGGCTGGTTTTCACCGGGGCCTGGACACCGCCGGCGCAACGCTGGGGCCTCTTTTTACGATTCTGCTGCTCAAGCATTTTAACGATAACCTGCGGCCGATCTTCTTTTTAGCGCTCATCCCGGCTTTCCTCGGTATTCTGTTTCTGCTCTTCTTCGTAAAAGAAAAAAAGAAGGAGACGAAACGTTTTATTTTTGGCAGTGTTATGGCTTTGACTGCCTGTGTTTTATTTGTTGTGTTTGGTGAAGGCAAAAAGAAAGCAACGTAGTGCGACCCTTTCAGGGTCGCCG
>JAHJUB010000133.1 GCA_018829455.1 Candidatus Omnitrophota bacterium | reverse complement strand
TATCCTTGAGGTTATGCTCCCGCGCGCCCCGGATAATAATCTTCTCTTCCAAGATCAGGTTACCAATTCGCCTTCATTCATATAGCATCGTTGGCTGCGTCGGAAGCTTCGTCGACATACTCTTAAAGTATGCCTTCCTTGCTTCCTCCTTGCCGCCTTGCTCTATTTCTGAATGCGAACCGGTATCAATTGTTGTTTTCGGAGTTTTCGGAATCAAACAACTGGCTGCCAATAACGTTACCCGCCTGGTCTTTAGTGAGCAATTCCACCTTCTGCTGGGCTTCGGCCAGCCGCTCATTGCAGAAACGGACCAGTTTCACGCCTTCTTCAAACAACTTGAGCGAATCATCCAGCGAAAGATTGCCGGATTCCAGTTTGGCGACAATCTCCTCCAGCCGCTTCAAACCGTCTTCAAATTTCAATTCTTTCTCTTTTCCCTTTTCTTTACCAGCCATAATTTATATATTTTAATCGTTCCAACCCCAAAACGTCAATAATTTTTTTGACAGGGATAGCGCAAAAGAGATAAACTATTTGAAAAACGAGATTGCCGCGGCGAAATACGCCTCGCAATGACAAAAAACATGAAGATTGAGGTTTATGATACCACGTTAAGGGACGGCAGCCAGGGAGAACGGGTCTCTTTTTCCCTGGAAGACAAGTTCAAGATTGTCCGCAAACTGGATGATTTCGGCTTTGACTATATTGAATGCGGCTGGCCGGGCAGCAACCCCAAAGATGAGGAATTCTTTCAAAAATCCCGGAAGTTGAGTTTGAAAAAAGTGAAAATCGCGGCTTTCGGCAGTACCTGCCGGGCCGGAACGTCTGCTTCCAATGACAAAAACCTCCGAAAACTGTTAGCGGCGGAAACCGAGATAATCACCCTGTTCGGCAAATCATGGGACCTGCACGTTAAAAAAGTCCTGCGGATATCCCCTTCCGAAAATCTGGACCTGATATCTGACTCCATTGAATACCTGCTCAAACAGGGACGCCGGGTCTTTTTTGATGCGGAACATTTTTTTGATGGATACCGGGAAAATCCTGAGTACGCCTTAAAATCTGTTCAGGCAGCCGCAGAAGCCGGCGCGGAAAGAATCATCCTGTGCGACACCAACGGCGGCTTCCTTCCCGAACAGATAACAGCCGCTTTCGCGGTGGTCAAGAAAAAAGTAAAAAGACCGCTGGGAATCCACACCCATAACGACGGCGGGTTGGCGGTTGCCAATACGCTGGCGGCCGTTACCGCAGGCGCCACTCAGGTACAGGGCACCGTCAACGGCCTGGGCGAACGGTGCGGAAACGCTGACCTTCTGGTCATCATTCCCACCCTGCAGTTAAAAATGGGCTGCCAATGCCTGGAACCGGAGCAATTGAAACACATCAGCGGCCTTTCCCGATACATCTATGAACTGGCTAACCTGATACCGGTCAACAACCAACCGTTTGTCGGCATCTCCGCCTTTGCCCACAAGGGAGGCGTTCACGTAGATGCGGTAAGGAAAGAAACGAAAAGTTACGAACATATTGACCCGGCCCTGGTCGGCAACGAACGCCGCATCCTGGTTTCGGAATTAGCCGGCAGCGCCACGATTCTCTTCAAAATTGCGCGCTTTGGCATAAAACAAAAGGGTCCGGAAACGAAAAAAATTCTGGAACGGCTGACCAGTATGGAAAGAGACGGCTACCAGTTTGAGGCGGCCGACGGTTCTTTCCAACTCTTGATGGCCGAAGAATTGGGGAAACGGCCGAAGTTCTTCCACCTCAAGGAATTCCGGGTCATCGTGGAACGGAAAACCGGGCTGATAGTTTCAGAGGCGGCGGTCAAGGTTAGGGTGGGAGACAAAACAGAACACACGGTTGCCGAAGGCGACGGACCGGTCAACGCCCTGGATGCCGCTTTACGGAAAGCGCTGATTAAATTCTACCCGGCGCTGGCAGAAATGCGGTTGACCGATTATAAGGTGCGGGTGCTCAATCCGGAAGCAGCCACCGCGGCCAAGGTACGGGTTTTAATTGAGTCCTCCGACCAGAATGAAAGCTGGGGAACGGTGGGCCTGTCCGAAAATATCATTGAGGCAAGTCTCCAGGCGTTGACAGACAGTATTGATTATAAGTTGATGAAAGGATGAAAAAACGGGTACAAATCGAATCGGACGCAGATGTACGCAGAAAAAACCGGTAGTGTATAATATTTTCTGTACTTTGGTAGTGAAGTAGTCGGGAGAATAGCAGTAATATTCTCCCCGCCCGAGGCGGACTTTCAGCGGGCCGCGCTCTGCGTTCCTTGACAAAAGAGCAAGGCCATCGTTATTCTCTATTAAGTAGAAACGGCAATTTCACGCTTAACAGGAGGTAACGATGGCCAGAGAAAAGTATAGCATAGATAAACAAGAAGGAAAAGAGCAGTTGCTGGAATACGCCGCCGGTCTCTTCGGAGACAGTCCGGAAAACCTGAAAAATCTGATGGAGTCCATCTGTCAGCAAATTCTGGAAGCGGAAATATCCCAACACCTGAAGGCGAACCCTTACGAAAGAACGCAAGGCCGCCAGGGACACCGCAACGGCTACAAACCAAGGTCTTTGAAAACAAGGATGGGCGAACTTAATCTTTCCGGCCCCCAAGCCCGGGACGGTTCCTTCTCCACTCAGCTTTTTGCCAGATACCAGCGGAGCGAGAAAGCCCTGTGTCTGGCCCTGATGGAAACAGTCAT
>JAHJUB010000132.1 GCA_018829455.1 Candidatus Omnitrophota bacterium | reverse complement strand
TAAAGAGCCCGGCTGAAAAAATCAAGTTTTCCAGATTTTCAAGGAACAAAATTGCATCGGCGCGGGGAGAATATAACATCTATTCTCCCAACCGCTAACTACTTAAAGATAAAACATATTATACGAGGAGGATTGTTGATGGAGAATCGTGATAAATATCTGGCGTTTATGGGCATGGCGCCAAAACATATTCCCCATTGGGAACACTGGTCCTGTCCCGACGCAGAAACATATCTGACCGGAATTGACTATTATCAACATCCCCGTTTCTGCCGGTTGAAGATACAAGAGTTATATCCCGAACTTGAATTGGCTGTCCCGGAAACGGACGAGCCGAAACTAAGGCCCGATCAACAGGCCGACAAGACTAAGGGCCGCTGGGGCGATAGCTACCGTGAAGATTGGCAACAGGAAGTGGCCGGCCGGCGTTTCAAATCGCGGGAAGAGATGCTACGCTTCAGTCCTCTGGCGCAGGGGGATTTCCGGGGGTGGAATGTGGTCGTGGACAATGATTTTCGAAGCGAGGAGGTTTTCTATCAGGCGTGCCGGAAAAATTTTCCCGCCGAATGGGGCGATGCGGCGCCCAAAGAGTCAGCGGCGTCAATCGGATTCTACAACACGATGTTCATGTGGCCTTTGCTGGTCTGTGGGTATGAGAATTTCCTTTCAATTTGTCTGGAGCCGGAGTTTGACCGCATTATGGATGAATTTGCCGAGATTAACCGCCGTGTGTTCCGGGCATTCGCCCGGTTGCCGGTCAACTTCGTGGTGTGCCATGACGACATTGTGCTATCCAACGGCCCAGTCTGTTCCCCGGCCTGGATGCATAAATACATATTTCCGCGTTATGAAGAGTATTGGGGCATACTCAAGGCTGCGGGTAAAGAAGTAATTTTCATGGTAGACGGATGCGTTGATGTTTACGCGGATGATGTTTTTGCTTGCGGCGCCCGGGGAATCATCTCCGAACCGTACACCGACTACAAAGCCATCGCCCGCAAGCATCAGAACTGTTTTCTGGCCGGCGAAGGCGACAACCGCATCCTTTCACGTAACAATCCCCACGAGATTCGCGCCATGGTGAAGAATATGGTTGAAACCGCAAAGATGACCGGCGGATACATGATGTGTGTCGGCAACCATATACCGTGGAATGTTTCGCCGGAAGGGATTAAGTGTTATCTTAACCTTTGCCGGGAACTGGCGCACCGGTAGTTTAATTTTCAATGAGGCTTGCACGACTTCAAAAGAACGAATGATGCGGGCCATCCAACGTGATTTTTGCCTACCGTATGAGCATAATCCACAAGGCGCTACATGATGTCGGTTTACCAAGCGCCTATCATACCTGCGGCGACATGATGCATATCGGAAAAGTAACGGTTGTGTGTTACCCGGCGACGTGTAATTCTAATTGTCGTTCATCATAAAGCCTGTAAATATGAGCCGGACGTAAACCCGACCTATCTGGACCTGGCCAGGCATTGCAACACTACCATAATCCCGGCCCGGCCTCTACCTTGGCTTTGTCCTTCGCCCGGTACGGCCTTTCCCAATAAAAGTTTTACCCTAATTCATTATCCACCCACTTTTCTAAATTCTGCCCGGCATATATCTGAAGCGCGAATTTGACTTATACCATATTTTATGGTAACATTACCATTAATTATGGTAAAAGGAGTTAATCGTGTTGAAACCATTACTAGGTAATGTCACAATCGAAAAGATACTTTTCTTCCTGGAAACCTACGGGCAGGGTTATCCGAAAGGAATATCCAAAACTTTTAATATTTCCGTCAACGGTATTCAGCAACAGTTCCGACGTTTAGAAGACGGCGGGATAGTGGTTAGTTCTCTTGAAGGAAAAACAAGATTGTACCGATTTAACCCACGCTATCCTTTTCTTAGAGAACTACGGTCAATACTGAACAGGGCTATGGAGTTTCTTTCTGAAAAAGAGATGGCACAATACTACCAGAAAAGAACCAGACCAAGGAGACCGGGTAAACTGCTATGAAGACAGTGTGGGAGAAAATTACCATCAGGGATTTGGCGGCCGTTATCTCTGATGTCTTAAGAAAGAACGGTATTGAGGTTACGCTGGTAGGGGGCGCCTGCGTCTCGATATATGCCAGAAACAAATACATTTCTTATGATTTGAATTTTATCACCGAAAGTTCTCTTAAGGAACTGGTTCCGATACTTAATGGACTTGGTTTCAAGAGAAAAGACGGTTGTCTTTTCGAAAATCCCAAATGCAAGTTTTTGATAGATTTTCCGATGCCACCTATTGCCATAGGTAACGAACCGGTGCTCGAGTTTAATTCATTGAGAACGAAACACGGAATAATTATTTTGCTGACCCCCACTGATTGCGTTAAGGATAGGCTTGCCGCTTATTTTTTCTGGAACGACCGGCAAGCCCTGGAGCAAGCAGTATTGGTGGTAAGGAGCAACAAAGTGAATCTGACCAAAATAAGGAAATGGGCTGAAAGCGAAGGCGAAATAGAAAAATTTAAAATCTTAAAGAAGAAACTCGTTGCGGGTGTATGACTTTTTCCTTTGCTTCCTCAATTACTTCATTTTGAATACAGAAATTGCGTAGAAGATCAAGCTGGTTTTTAAGTTTGGTGGGGTTGAGTAAGGGCTGGAAAGAGGTTCGAATAGCGTCCATTCGCCCCGACTATTTTACAATTATCTTTTTAGCCAGGAAATAATTGATTATTTTTACCAGTTTGGCGGGTTTTGTTTCTTTTGTCTCAAATATGTTCCAGATTTCGGTATGCTTAATACTACCGGAAGGTGGAACCGTTTCCAGAGGGCCGAGCGTTTCCAATTCTAAAAACTTCGGATTTGTATAAACCTCCACGCTGCATCCGAAATCGGGATATGTTTTGTTCTCTTCGGTAAAACTCTTCACAAAGACCAGGCCGTCGGTACAATAAGCAGCCCATGATGGGTTTGCCATCGCGCCTACCTTAAGGGGTTTTTCGGCGTCCGGTGACTGCTTTATCGCCAGAAAACAATCCCCATATTTCAGGCGCTTATCGGAAAGGTCGGTGTAAGGCCACAGTGAAAGCCGCCGGTCCGGAAGGAGAAATCCGTCTTTATCCGCTTTCCGGGGCGCCAGAGGAATAAGCGCAAACCCGTTCTTTTTCACCTGAAAATCACCTTCCCTCCTTACTTAGGGTTACCGTTTTAGTATTATGGTAGTAAGCCAGTTAGAGATAAAAAATTTCACCTGCGTGCTTTTGAAAAGCAACATTCCTTTGTTCTTAAAACTGGCTGAAGTCAG
>JAHJUB010000181.1 GCA_018829455.1 Candidatus Omnitrophota bacterium | reverse complement strand
CGAGGCTGTAACTTGCGCCGCGAGGCTGTAACTTGCGCCGCGAGGCTGTAACTTGCGCCGCGAGGCTGTAACTCGCGCAGGGCACGTTGGAAGACCTTCGTTCGATGAAAAAGCCGCCGAACGAAATCGGCGGCTTGAAATGTGCGCTTTGTCTGATGAGAGAGACTGCCTCTGTTATTTGGCTCCTGGCTCTCAGATCGATGTTGCAACCAGCTTCTCAAGCTCGGGCTGGAGGATATCCAGCGTAACGTGGCTTCTGTCCTTCTCCCAACGCAGCTTGACCTCCACGCTGTTATTCTTCAGCGTGCGCGGGCTGATGGTGAGGCGGAGGGGCACGCCGAGGAGGTCGGCATCGTTGAACTTGACTCCTGCGCTCTCATCTCGGTCGTCGTAGAGTACCTCGTAGCCCCACTCCACCAACTGCGAGTAGATGCGCTCGGCCGTCTCCACTACCTCGGGCCTGTCAGTGCTCAGGGAGAGGAGATGAATCTGGCCGGGGGCAACGCTCGGGGGCCAGATGATCCCCTTGTCATCGTGGTGCTGCTCGATGATGGTGGCTAACAACCTCCCTGTGCCGATGCCGTAGGAGCCCATGACAACCGGTTTTGCCTGGCCGGCCTTGTCCAGGAAGGTAGCTTGCAGGGCTTCGCTGTACTTGGTCCCCAACTTGAACAGGTGGCCGACTTCGATCCCCCGTGTGTCTGTCAGGGTGCCTCCGCAGTGCGGGCAGGCGTCGCCTTCGCGGGCCAACGCGATGTTGGCCAGGATATCCACCTTGAAATCTCGCGGGTAGTTGACTTTGGCCGGGTGGAATCCCTCCTCGTTGGCGCCAGCCACGAAGTTGGACCCCATCTTAATGGAGTCGTCCGCCACCACTCGTACTCTACTCACGCCCACCGGAGAGGCGTAGCCTGCCACGATGCCGGCCGCTTTTAACTCCTCCTCCGTGGAGGGGTGCAACTCTGCTCCCTCCAGTTGGTTGGAGAGCTTGGTCTCGTTGACCTCCAGGTCGCCGCGAATGAGGACGAAGATCACCTCGCCCTGGTCGGTGCTGTAGAAGACTGCTTTCAGTGTTTGAGAGGTGGGGACTCCCACTAGAGTGGCCACATCCTCGATGGTCGTGGTGCCCGGGGTGGGAATCTTCTCGATCTCCTTTTCGGGTTCCTCGGGACGCGGGGGCTTGACGAAGGTGGCTCTCTCCGCGTTGGCCGCGTAGCCGCACTCGGGACAAATGATCAGGGTGTCTTCTCCGTTCTCATTGATGACCATGAACTCGTGGGAGGTAGCGCCGCCCATGATGCCCGTGTCCGCTTCCACGGCCGAGACTTCCAGGCCACATCGTTTGAAGATGTTCACGTAGGCCTGGTACATGCGAGGGTAGTACTCATCCAGGCTCTCGTAGTTGGTGTGGCAGCTATAGGCGTCCTTCATGGTGAATTCCCGCACGCGCACGAGGCCGCCTCTGGAGCGGACCTCATCCCTGAACTTTGTCTGGATATGGTAGATCATCACGGGGAGCTGCCGATAGGAGACGATCTCTTGCCTTACCAGGTCGGCGACCGTTTCCTCGTGTGTCAGGGCCAGTACCATGTCGCGTCCGACGCGGTCCCTGAAGCGGGCCAGACTGGGGCCCGGGGAGGGGCCGTACCAGCGGCCAGTAGCCTGCCAGAGCTCCGCGGGGTGTACCACGGGCATGAGCAGTTCCTGTCCTTCGATGGCGTCCATCTCCTCGCGCATGATCTGCTCGATCTTGCGCAGGACGCGCCATCCCAGAGGCAGATAGCTGTATATTCCGGCGGCAAGTTGTCTTATCATTCCCGCTCTCAGGAGAAGCTGATGGCTGGGCATCTCGGTCTCGGCGGGTGTCTCTCGCAGGGTACGTCCAAATAGCTTTGATA
This sequence comes from Candidatus Omnitrophota bacterium, assembly GCA_018829455.1. Taxonomy (GTDB): domain Bacteria; phylum Ratteibacteria; class UBA8468; order MWAK01; family MWAK01; genus JAHJUB01. The sequence goes on along the minus strand of JAHJUB010000181.1, from coordinate 381 downwards.
GGCGCATTTCAGACTCCTTGATCTCGATGGCGAAGGATGGTGTCAAGTATACGCATTTTAGTCGGAAAAGGCAATTGGCTTGATGAGGATGCGGCGAAAAGACTTCGGACCCAGTTTTAGCCCAAATAAGGCTACAAGTCATCGCGATTTATAGCATTTTACAGCGATAGCTTCCTGTGCGATACTAATGGGAATTATGAATGCCCAAAGTATCGAAAGGAGAGCTATCGCCATGGGTGAATATACAACAGGATTCACTGCTTGTGCAAGTCTGGCTATTGTCGGTGTGCGAATGCGGCGTATGGAGATATGGGAAGTCGTTGAGAGACACGTACATATCAAGCAGAAAGTGATCAGGTACCAGCCAGTGGATAAGCTGCT
>JAHJUB010000217.1 GCA_018829455.1 Candidatus Omnitrophota bacterium | reverse complement strand
GGAGCGACTTCATAAGTCCCTGGGGTATCAGACCCCTTATGAGATATATGTCAAAGATCGAGTAAAGATTAACCCAGTGCAGGCTTCAACTATACACCATATACAACCCTATTTTTTGTCTTGACAATGGGGAGTACCTCAGATACCTCAAAATCTCTAAACATTGCAGATAAAATGATTATCAGCATACACCCAGATGACTTGAAAAAAGGAAATATAAATCTCGATGAGATAGATGATTTTTTAAAATTTTCATGTCAGCATTATAAAATAACTACCTTCTCTGACAAACCAGAAGGAGAAGTGGATTCTGCATCTATAGTTGAAAGCATAAGTCGTTAACTGAATATGGAATGGTACGGTCCAGGGACATAGGTAACACTTTAGTCCGGACACATGGGTAACACAAATCTGGTAGTATGAGCACAGAAAGGGGGTGCTCATATGCCTTGGAGGTGTGTGAAATGTGTAGGCCTGACACCCATGCCTTTTAACGGGCTTATCAGGCAGAGGGGGCTTCACCTTGAAGAAAAGGACGGGATGCGGGATGTGACAGTGGGTTTTTGCCGCAGAAGTCTTGTCAGGAGTTGACTAAAACCCGCAATCCAGAACTCGAAACTCGTAATACAATAAGAGTCAAGAGTAGATCTACCCCCTTTTTTATTGGAGTAGAATCCATGACAAGCAAAATTACCAAAGAACTAATCGACCGCATCTTTAAAGAGCCGGGCATCAAATATGAACTCACTGAATTTGAAACGCTGGGAAAGCCGATTCACGAAATCCTTTCGATTTACCCGAAAACCGTTGAAACCGGCCGCGATGCAGGCAAGACCAAGTATTACCTGAAGAGCTTTGTTCCCTTTTCTTCCGGCAAAGAGGAGGTCCAGGTTCATGTGGAAGGCGGAAAATCAGCCCCCGAGGAGATTGTCCGGCAGCTCTGGATTTACAAGCTGATTCATCAATACGGCTACCAGGCAGATGAGATCGATCTGGAAAAAAGCGTCCATTTCGGCACTGAAGTGGGCACCAAGGCCGCCGATATCATCGTTTATTCCGGTGCCGCAAAAGAGACGCCCAAAATCATCGTCGAATGCAAGAAGCCAAAGCGCACGGACGGTATCGAACAGCTTAAAAGCTACATGAACGCCAAGGGAGCGCCGGTGGCGGTCTGGTCCAACGGCAGCGACAGCATCATCCTCTATCGCCCTTACCCGAAAGAATTCGAGAATACTCTTTTCGATATCCCAAAGCGTGGACAAGAGCCCAAGGATGTCCTTGAAGCCAAGAAGACCCTTTTGCAACTGAAAAAAGAATTCAATTTCAAGGAGATTATACAAGGCCTTGAAGAACTGGTTTTGGCCGACAGCGGAAAGGACGAGTTCAATGAGATTTTTAAACTCATCTTTGCCAAGATCTGGGATGAGAAGCAAGCCCAAGAGGTACGGAAAGATAAAACGGTTGAGTTCGGGCAAGTTATCAACCCCAAGACGAGCGTTCCGGACCCGGAACTGACCTATGATCGAACCAACGGTCTTTTTAAAAAGGCTTGTGAAGAGTGGCCTGGCATTTTCAGAGACGGCGAAGACATTGAGCTGATGAAACGCCACCTTCAAATATGTGTTGGTCGAATCGAAGGCGTGCGGCTTATGGGTTCGAATCTGCGCATAATGGACGATGCCTTTGAGTATCTGTTGCCCACTGAGGCAAAGAAGAAAAAGGGACAGTTTTTCACCCCCCGTCATGTCGTCGAGATGTGTGTACGTATGCTCAACCCCAAGCGCAACGAGTATGTCATGGACCCGGCCTGCGGATCGGCCGGGTTTTTGCTGCATGCCATGGGCTGGTGCTACCCGGCTCGTGACATTGATGCCAGGGAATTGCGTAAATATAAATATGCCTCAAAATATCTATGGGGGATCGATTTTGAAACCCGTGCTGCCAAGACAGCCCGTGCTCTCATGCTTATCGCCGGCGATGGCCACACCAACATTTTCGGACCGGATGTAAGCAGTCTTGACCCCAAAACCTGGTATGAGACCGGCTCTGGCCAGGCCCTCATGCACGGCCTGCGGCAGGCAAAACGGACCGCCAAAAAGATCCCTGCCAATGAAACGTTTAAGGATGAGGACCATGCCTGGGAATATTTCGAAAATCTGAAATTCGATGTGATTCTCACTAATCCCCCCTTTGCCGGGGAGATGAAAGACCGCAAGATGCTGGCCCATTACGAGCTTGCCAAACCTGCCCTCAAGCGCGCCAAGGACAAGGCTCCCAAAGAAGAGCGCGACGTATTGTTCATCGAGCGGGTTCTGAAAATGCTCAAACCCGGGGGCCGGGCTGCCATAGTGCTGCCCCAGGGCAAGTTCAACAACTCTTCTTTAGCCTTCATTCGTGAATGGATTCTCAAAAAGGCGCGCCTATTGGCTGTGGTGGGCCTGCATCCTAACACCTTTAAGCCACACACCGGCACCAAGACCTCGGTGCTGTTCTTCCAGAAATACACGGCACAAGCCCTTGCGCGTATTGAGCAGGTTAAGCAGGAAGTGGCCAACGCTTGTCCGGATTACGACCAGCAGATCAAAGACCTGATCGCTGAACATCGTTATTTGGCGGATATACCTGAAGAGAAGATCCCGGAAGAAATTGCGGATCTCATTGCGGAGTTTTTTACGGAGCCGGAACCGGAAAGCGTTGAAGCGGAAAAAGCGTTCTCCGAGGACGACTATGAAATTGAGGAACAGGAGCTGCTGATGGCGGCCGAAGGCAATCCCACCCAAGAGGATCTCATCAGTGAGGCTGAGGAAAAACGCGATGCTCTCAAGGCGGAATTGATCCAGGTGAAACAAAAGCTTTTGGATCTAAACAGCGACATCGAAGCCCTTAAGCAGCAGCACCAGATGGAGATTGATGCCATAACCCAGCAATGGGAAGGTGCCAAGGTCGAACTGCAAGCTCACCTGAAACCCATCAAGGCGGACCAAAAAGCAGCACTCAAGCGACTTAAGGCCAAGCAAAAACTCAAGCAGCGGACCTACAAGGTCGAGATCAAACACGTGGAAAAGGCGATCCCAGAGGCGGAAACCGCCGTCAAGTTGCTCAGCAACAAAGGGAAATTGGAGCTGATCCTGGCCGATCCCGACCTGATCGGCACCCTGAAGGAGCGCTGGATCGCCTCCGAGGTGGCCAAGCATCTCGATTACCCCATTTTCATGGCCGTGAGCGAGCGCGGAGGCAAGAACAATTCGGGCGATTACGAATATCTATTGGACGAAGACGGCAGCCTGGTGGAGTTCCCCGAGGGGCATTCCCAGGAGGGTCAAATGGTGGTGAATCAGGATCTGGTCAATTACGACCAGACGGCGGATGACCTGGCGGCGGCGGCCAAGATCCCCGACGGCCAGCTTTGCGTGGCCGAGGCATTCGTGCGGTTTGCCCAGGAGCAGGGGTTTGATTTCTGGGAGGCTGAGTGATGGCGGCCACCAATCAAGTTATGTTAAGCGAAGCGGTCTACAATAATCGTTTTTCCGCAGAATTTTTTGACCCTCAATATGTTTTCAAACCGGCCGAGTCGACAACTTGGCTTCCTATTGGCCGGATCCTCAAAAAATGCGAATATGGTATATCCATTTCCATGAATGTTGAAGGAAATGGCTATCCCATTTTTCGTATGAATGAGATTGACAACTGCTTTGCACAGAGACCCGAGAAGTATGCTGCCATTCCAAAATTTATTTTTGAGCAATATAGACTAAATGAGAATGACATTCTGTTCAACAGAACAAATTCGTTCGAGTTTGTTGGACGCACGGGAATTGTTAAAGACCAAACTGATTGCACTTTCGCTTCCTACCTTATTCGGCTTGTACCAAATCCAGATATTATTCTGCCAGAAT
>JAHJUB010000223.1 GCA_018829455.1 Candidatus Omnitrophota bacterium | reverse complement strand
CGCCTGTGCGTTACCCCTGGGCACCGGAGAAGACCGCATGACTGATCTGCGAAGAGACCTCGAAGCCCGGCGTACAGATTGCTCAGTACTGAGCGAGAATCCGTTCGATGCTGCCGCTCCGTTCTACGATGCCTGGTACGAGATGCCCCTGGGACGCCTGGTCGATGAGCTTGAAAAGGATCTGATCTATGGACTGGCGGCCCCCGTGGCAGGCGAGCGGGCTCTGGACGTGGGAACCGGTACGGGACACTTCGCCTTCGATCTGGCGCGGAGAGGTCTGAAAGTAACAGGTGTGGATATCTCGGGGGCAATGTTGAATGTGGCGCGGGCAAAAGGGGAGAGCGTTGCCCTGGTGACCGCCGATGCAGGTGAGCTGCCCTTTGAGGATTCTTCCTTTGATCTCGTCTTGTCGGTTACTAACCTGGAGTTCGTGTCTCAGCCAGAGAAGGCTCTCTCGGAAATGTGGCGCGTCACCTGTCCCGGGGGATGCATGGTTGTCGCTGTGCTCAATGCCTGGAGTCCCTGGGCCCGAGCCCGCCAGAGAGAGGCGCTGGAGCAGGATACTCCTTTCCGCTATGCGCACTTCTTTGCTCCTCGCGAGTTTGTCGGCATGTTGCGCCATTACGGCCCGACCCGGTGGAACAGTTCGGTGTTCATTACGCCTGGTGGGCGTGGCCAGCGCCTGGCTTGGGCGCTGGAAAGAACCGGAAGGTTGGTGCTGCGGCCCTTTGGGGCTTTGTTGGTAGGGAGGGTTAGCAAAATGGGGTAAGTGCGCAAGTCAGTCTTTATCCCTTGGGGCAGGAGGATCTGGAGCCTGTCATCCAGGCCGTGTGGGCGGCGTTTCAACGCCGCGAAGTGGACTACGAAGTTGGGTCTATGAGCACCATTGCCTGGGGCGAGGATGCCAACGTGTTTGCTGCTCTGCAAGATGCATTCAAGGAGGCCGCCAAGTGTGGCCCTACGGTCATGGTGATCACGCTCTCAAACGCCTGCCCGGTGCCGAAAGGGAGAACCGATGATTGAGGATCCCAGGAAGGGTGCGAGGAGGGGATGGGCTGTACCGTGGGAACGCTTGTCTCAGTATCTTCCTGCAGTCACGATGACCGTGCTGTTGCTGACCGTCTGGCAGGCCGCTACGATGATTTGGGATATCCAGAAATGGCTTTTGCCTTCTCCGGTTCAAATCGGAAGGGCCGCCGTTGAGGCTCGCCAGCTTCTCGGTCCTCATATCTGGCAAACGGCCAAGGAGACACTGCTGGGGTTCGCGGTGGCATTGGGAGCCGGTACCCTGTTGGCCCTGGCCATTGATTTCTCGCCTACGCTGCGCAGGGCCATCTATCCCCTGCTGGTCGTCTCTCAGACTATTCCGACCATCGCCATCGCGCCCTTGCTCGTCATCTGGCTGGGCTATGGTATCTGGCCCAAGATCATTGTGGTGGGATTGGTCTGCTTCTTTCCCATCGTGGTCAGCCTGGCCGATGGGCTCCGCAGTGCCGACCCGGATCTCATCGCCCTGCTTCAGTCTATGGGGGCTACGCGCAGGGATGTCTTCTTTAAAGTTCGTTGGCCCGGGGCGATGCCGGCCTTTTTCTCGGGAGTCAAGATCGCCATCACCTATAGCGTGATCGGTGCCATCATGGGCGAGTGGGTTGGTGCCAGTCGCGGTCTGGGGATCTTCATGCTGCGCGCGACGAATTCCTTTCGCACTGACTGGGTCTTCGTCGCCATCGGCATCATTGCCCTTATGAGTATCGTTCTCTTCCTGCTCGTAGCAGCCCTGGAGCGTGCTCTCTTGCCCTGGTATTACACTGCTGAGCGGGAAGAGCGTTGGGAGGAATTGTAGAGGCAAGTAGAAACAAGTAAAGACAAAAGGAGGTCAGTATGTACAAGAACAGGATAGTAGGACTAATTGCTGGGTTGGTTGTTGTGATGCTCGTGGTCGGGTGCGGGGTAGCGACACCGACGCCGTCTCTGTCTCCAGAAAAGGTAACCGTCTCTTTGGACTGGGTGCCAAATACCAATCACACCGGTCTATACGTGGCCTTGGACAAAGGCTGGTATGCCGATGAGGGCCTCGAAGTAGATATCCAGATACCGTCGGATCCTGCCGCGGCTCTCAAGCAGGTAGCCTCGGGGCATACCGAGTTCGGCATCAGTTTCCAGGAGGAGGTCACTATCGCGAGGGCCAATGAGATTCCCGTAGTTTCGCTGGCCGCCATCATCCAGCACAATACCTCGGCCTTTGCCTCGCTGAAGGAGAGCAACATCACTCGCCCCAAGGATTTCGAGGGGAGGAAGTACGCATCCTATGGATTGCCTATCGAGAGACCTATCCTGGAGGGCCTGATGCGCAATGATGGCGGGGATATCAACAAGGTGGAATTCGTGGAAGTTGGCTTCGATGCCTATCCTGCGCTCATCGGCAAGAGGGTGGATGTGGCCTGGATCTTCCTGGCCTGGGATGGCGTGCAGGCAGAGATCATGGGCTACGATCTGAGTGTGATTCCCTTGTACAGAAGCTGTATCCCCGACTACTACACGCCGGTGATTGTGGCGGGCGAGAAGACCATCGCTGAAAGGCCGGATACGATAAGGCGTTTCTTGGCAGCGACGGCGAAAGGCTACGAATACGTCATTGCGCATCCGGAAGAGGCGGCGAAGATCCTCCTGATACATTCCCCGGAGAGCGATCCTGAGTTGGTGCGCCGCAGCCAGGCCTGGCTTAGTCCAAGGTATCAGGACGATGCTCCTCGATGGGGCGATCAGAAACTGGAGACCTGGCGCAACTACGCTCAGTGGATGTACGAACGGGGGCTGCTGTCAGTGGCGATCGACCCTGAAGCGGCGTTCACCACGGCCTTCTTGCCGGAGTAGGGGGCACGGAATCACGAATCTCACGAATTGCCGAATGGCACGAATCCAGCCAGAATCAGAGAGAGTATTCGTGGAAATGGTGTATTAGTGCCATTTGTAATAAGTGGAAGGGCGGATGCTCTTGCAGAGACGAGACTGGGGGGCGGGCAGGTGGATAAACAGCGCGACGACAGTGGTGTGATAGGCGTGGGGGACAAGGTGGTACTCAGGGACGTGCGGAAGTCCTTTCGTGTGGATGGCCGCGTGACTGTGGCACTGGACGGGATCGACATGGTAGCGCGCGACAGGGAGTTTGTGACACTCATTGGTCCCAGCGGCTGTGGCAAGAGCACTCTGTTCAATATCATCTGTGGCCTGATGGAGCCAGAAGCGGGACAGGTGTGGCTGAATAGCCGCGTGGATGGCCGCCGTATTGGCACGGTCGGGTACATGCCGCAAAAGGACCTGCTACTCCCCTGGCGCAGCGTTCTCGACAACGTCATCCTGGGCCCCGAACTGGCGGGGGTGGATAGGCGGAAAGCCAGCCGTGAAGCGCGCGAACTTCTGCCACTTTTTGGGCTTGCGGGTTTTGAGGATAGTTATCCTGTCACCCTGTCGGGGGGAATGAAACAGCGGGCTGCTTTGCTCCGCACGGTGTCATGTCATCGAGATATCATGCTGCTGGATGAACCCTTTGGAGCCCTGGATGCTCTGACCCGTAGCACTCTCCAGGATTGGCTCCTGGGCATCTGGCAGCGCTTTCGGCAGACCGTCCTCTTCATCACGCATGACGTCGAGGAGGCGGTCTATCTCTCCGATCGCGTGTATGTCATGAGCGCGCGCCCCGCCCAGATGATAAAGGAACTGACAGTGCCTCTGGCGCGTCCGAGGTGTCGCGATATGGTGGCGACGGAATCCTTCCTGTCCTGCAAAGTGGAGCTGCTGGCAGCGCTGGGGACCTGATATCGCGCTCGCATGACAGAGTGGGGAAGGAGAACAAGGCAATGCTTGCCTGGAAGCATCTACTGGGTTTGGCTGAGAGGAAGGAACTGCCATTCAGCGGCCATCCCTCGAGCTGGGCCTCCCGATAAGTAGCGGCGCTACTTAGCGGCGGGCCATATCGGGTCTAAGGTGCAACGCACCTGAGCATGGTCCGTACAGTTTGCTGATCGTCCTGCAACCCGCTCTGGATGCACAAATACTGTGCTTCTGTAGGTGCGTTGAACCTGGTACGAGGCCTCCCCTATGCCGCGGATTGAGCTTCTGCAAAATCAGGGGTATAATACGGGCACCGGAGTTCACCGGAGCAGACGGGTGGTCCGAGGATGGGGCAAGGATCCTTTCCTGTTGGCTGCCCTCGTTCGAGGTGCTCACACAAGCGCGTTCTCATGGAGGCACACAGTTGAAGATCAAGTTTCTCGGAGCAGCACAGACCGTCACCGGTTCCATGCACTACCTGCAGATCAATGGCTCCAACATCCTGCTGGATTGCGGGCTCTTCCAGGGCCGGCGGAAGGAGAGCTTCGAGCGGAACCGCAATCTTCCGTTCGATGCGTCCCAGGTGGATGCCATGATCCTTTCCCACGCCCATATTGACCACAGCGGAAATATCCCCTCGCTGGTAAGCAGTGGCTTCCGGG
>JAHJUB010000131.1 GCA_018829455.1 Candidatus Omnitrophota bacterium | reverse complement strand
TCCGGAAGGTACCGATAATCCTGCGCTTCTTCTTTGGAACGCATCGGAAAGGTTTTGCCGGAGGCCTCATCCCAGAGCCGGGTTTCCTGAACAAGATTATCTTTGTCCGGGCTGTCAAGCAGGAAGGCTTGTCTTTTCACTTCATACTCCAGCGCCCGTTGGACCGACCGGAAAGAATTCATGTTTTTGACTTCAACCTTGGTACCCAGTTCTTTTTGACCGACCGGTTTCAAAGAGATATTGGCGTCGCACCTTAAAGAACCCTCCTCCATATTACAGTCGCTTATTTCCAGATACTGAAGAATGGCTTTCAGGTTGGTTAAAAAGATGTAAGCGGCAGCCGGTTGCTCAATATCCGGCTGGGTGACGATTTCCAGCAGGGGAATCCCGGCCCGGTTGAAGTCAATTAGGCTGTAGTCTTTACCGTCCGCGTGGATGAGTTTACCCACATCCTCTTCCATATGGACGCGGCGGATATGGATTTTTTTGTTGCTGATGGTATCCATCAACCAGCCGTCCACCGCTAACGGTTCCTCAAACTGGGATATCTGGTAGTTCTTGGGCATGTCCGGATAGAAGTAGTTCTTCCGGGCGAAGATGTTATCCTTGTTGACGCTGCAGTTCAGGGCAAGGGCGGTCTTTAACGCCAGTTCCACCGCTTTTTCGTTGATTACCGGCAGGGTCCCCGGAAAGCCCAGGCAGACCGGGCAGGTCTGGCTGTTGGGGCTCCCGCCGAAGCGGTTGGCGCAACCGCAGAACATTTTGGAAGCGGTCAGCATTTCGGTGTGCACCTCCAGCCCGATGACTATCTCATAGCTCATAAGTTGTTTAAAACTTTACAAAATAGACCAACTCTTCGTCAATTTTTTCAAGGTCCAACAACACCTTTTCTCTCCTCGGTCTCCCGTCTGCGTTTCTAAAGTCTCTTTGAAACGAACCGCATTTTACCAAGGTTGAATCGTCTATTTTAATGAAGGAAATTTGTTGCAGGTCGAAAGAAACTTTTCTTAATCGGGACCAAGCGCCCCGCCGGATTCTCTCCTTTTCGTATTTGGACTTGCCGCCTTTTAATCTTCCGTGCCACTTTTGGAACGTTCTGTCCTCGTCGTTGTATAAAACTTCCCCAAGCGCGAGAATCAAACCTATTGCTCCATAATCACGGATTCCGTTTGCAATCGCTTTACTATCATTTACAATAACCTGATGGTTGCTCGTGTTTATTGCGTGCGCCTTGAAATCCCAAGGTATATTCTTTAAACCGTCAAATTGAACTTTGTCGTATCTGGGACCGGGTATTTTCACGATTTTTGGTAAGTGGGTTTCACATAAAAATTGAAAATAAAAACCAATCCATTCCATCTGTTTCCAGTGCGGGAACCCGGCGTCTTTCATTTCCAAGACGGATTTCCTTCCATCCCAGATTTTAGGAAGAGTTTTCAAAGCCCTTCCAATCTGTCGCGAAACTATTAAAGAATTCATCATTTGTATTTTTTGTCAAATAACACAAATTGTTTCCTTATCCCCGGTTCTTCTTTGATTCGATAAATATTTTTTTCCAACCGTTCTTTCGCAAATTCATAATATTCTTTAACAATTTCAAAACCGATATATTTTCTGTTTAGCGATTTGCTGACTACCGCCACCTGGCCGGAGCCCAAGAACGGGTCCAATATAACATCTTTTTCTTCACTTGAATACAGCAGGATTTTTTTAATCAATTCGGCCGGAAGTTTTGTGGGCGTTTTCTGATCTCCGTTCCAATACTCTCTTTTTATATTCCAAACATCTTCCTTGTCTTCATAATGCAGACTGCCGCCGTGTTGAGTCAGGGAATCTTTGTCGTAACGGGCGTAAGGAAAGAATTTTCTTTTTTTATCATTTTTACAAACGTAAAGACAGTGGTAATGAGAAGTTACAAATCTTCTCTTTGTTACAACGCCAAATTGGTATTTCCAGATAATGTGATTAACCACAACAAAACCGATTTTATCAATTGCCATCAAAACATCCTTAAGGTTGTTCCATCCGGAGAAGACGTACATACTTCCTGTATCCTTAAGAAGTTTATAAGCCAAGGTCATCCATTTAAGTGTAAAATTATAGTATTCTTCCTTCTTGATTTCATTATATCCTTCCAATACCCTTGAGGACATTCGGTTATAATTACTCCTCTTTGCTTTGAATTCAATGGCAAACGGAGGGTCTGTAATCACTAGGTCAATTGAACCCGGGGGAAGATATCTCATTCCCTCCAAGCAATCCATGTTATCTATTTCATTAAAATTCAATTTGTCCACAAATATATTATATTACATTACCGGCGATGTGGTAAAATTATGGGGGCGCGAAGGGAACAAGGTATTTGCGCTTTTCTTTATTTTCATGCTAAAATTTTAATTTTAAAATAATAGCCGGGAGACTGTTGACGCCAGGTAGAGTTACAGATAAGATTTTGCGTCTCCTGGACTACGGTTGTATGTCAACCCGGCCAGTAATTGACCCACTTCTATTCTTCGGCGTATGGCCGGGAGACTGTTGACGCCAGGTAGAGTTACAGATAAGATTTTGCGTCTCCTGGACTACGGTTGTATGTCAACCCAAGAAGCAATAAAAGAGATTAAGCAGGCCGAAAGCCAGGCCGAACAAACAATCAAACAGGCAAATCTGCAGGCACAAGAGATTGTGAAGCAGGCCGGAAATCAGGCCGCAGAATATATTTTGAAAAAGACGCAAGAGGCTCGGGAAAAAGCCGAACAGTCTGCCCGGGATATTATTGATGAGGCCGAAAGAGAAAAAATTAATATTGAAAAGGACGCCCGGGGAAAAATTGCGCAATTAGAGGAATTAGCCGCGAAGAATATATCCACGGCAGTTGATTGGCTTGTTACGGAATTAAATAAACCAGGCGCAGCGAAGTCCTGAAATCAAAATGGCTATTGCTCCGATTAAGAAAATCCAGATTTTAGGACATCAGAGCGACCAGGAAGCAGTTCTGGCTTGCCTGCAGGACACCGGATTGGTAGAGGTTACCAAGGTGGACGAAACCCTGCTTCCGGACCAGCCGCCGGCTGAGAAATTGGCGGATTTGGACAATCGCCTGCGTTCCTTAAAAGAAGCCATAGACAAACTTGGCCTTTATGGCGCCGCAAAAACCTCGCTCATCGGATCCTTCCTTAAAGCACGCCCGATCATTAATCCGGAAGAGATTGAGGCGGCCGTTAACTCAAGTAGCTATCAGCCGATTTTAGTTGAGATTAAAGAAAAGGAAGCAAAAATAAAGCAGTTGGAAAACCAGGTGAAGAGGTTAACCGCTGATTTTGAATCTCTCCATCCCTGGAACGGGCTTAATCTAACCGTTTCGGACCTATCTGATAGTCGGCAGACGCATATCTTTTTAGGTATTATTAATCAGTCTGATTATGTTCAATTCATCCCGGAGATTAAAAGCAAAAACCTCCCGCTGTTTTTGGAGTTGGTGAATCAGATAAAGCAGCAGCGCTATCTGATTATGATCTCCCTCCTGGAGCATAAGGAAGAAGTTGAGCAGATAATGCGCCGGCATAATTTTCATTTCTTTATTTTGCCGGAATCAATCAAGAATGAAGATTCTATGCGCCTTACGGTCAAACAGGGTCTGATCTTGCTTCAAGAAAAAAATAAGCGTTTGAAATTAGAATCAGATGCGGTAACCGAAGAAATCATCTCCTTGATTCCGCAGAGAATTTTACTGATGGGTTTATATGATTATTTCTTTAATCTGCGCAGCCGCCTGCTGGCTATCCCCCGGTTAGGCTCAACGGGCCAGGCCTTTCTGATGGAGGGTTGGATTAGAGCCGGCGAGTTGGCTGGTTTGGAAACCCGGCTGAAGGAATTTTCAGCTCTGGCGATCTTCAGCCGGGAAGCTCTGCCTTCCGAGGATGCGCCGGTAGATTTGAAAAATAAGCCGTATATTGAGCCTTTTGAGGTAATAACCTCTCTTTATGGATTGCCGGCGCGGTATTCAATTGACCCCACGCCTTTTCTGGCTCCTTTTTTCTTTATCTTTTTCGGCCTCTGCCTTACGGATGCGGGCTACGGGCTGATTATGGTGATTGCCGCGCTCATCTTTCTGCGTAGATTAAAATCTGTCCGGTCGGCAAAAAGGATTTTAAACCTAATTCTCCTGTGCGGAATTTCGACCGTTGTGCTGGGCAGTTTTGTGGGGGGATTTTTTGGCGTGCCGGTTAAACAACTGATGCTTTTTGACCCGTTGAAAAACCCCTTAATCTTTTTAATCATCGCTCTGGCCCTGGGTTTTGTGCAAATTGAATTCGGTTTGTTGATTAAGATGGTTCAGGAACTGAAACAAAAACAGTTTGCCGACGCTATTCTGGTAAGTTTGGCCTGGGTTCTGCTCCTGCCTTCTCTGGCCCTGATATTTATGAAACTGCCCTGGGCAAAAAACGCGGCTTTTTTTGCCGCCGGTTCAATCGTTCTTTTTAGCCAGCGCCGGATTAAGAATATCCTGGCGCGCCTGGCTGCGGGTTTGTACAGCCTTTACGATATCACCAAGTATTTTTCCGAAGTAATATCTTACTCCCGCCTCCTGGCTCTGGGGCTTTCCACTTCCGTAATCGCCATGGTAATCAATACCCTGAGCCGCCAGGCGCTGGGTATTCCCCTGATTGGAGGTATCGTGATGGTGGCTATTTTTATTTTTGGGCACCTATCTAATCTGGCCATTAACACTCTCAGCGGGTTTGTGCATTCGGCGCGCCTGCAATACATCGAATTTTTCGGCAAGTTTTTCGTCGGAGGCGGCCGGCCGTTCATACCTTTTAAAAAAGAAAAAATCTATACTTAGGTAGCCGCAGGCTTTAGCCGGCGGCTTACAGGAGGGCTTAAACATGGAATGGGGATTGGCTCTGGGAATATTGGGCGCGGCCGCCGCGGCGTTTTTGGCCGGAGGCGGCTCAAGTATCGGTGTCGGTTTGGCCGGGCAGGCCTCTTGCGGAGTGCTGAGCGAGTATCCGGATAAATTCGGAACCCTACTCTTATTAGTGGCTTTGCCGGGCACGCAGGGCATCTACGGATTTTTGTCCGCTTTTCTGGTAATTCTAAAGTTGGGCCTGTTAGGAGGCAGCGTTCCGTCGGTTACCGTAGCGCAGGGTTTAGCCATATTTGGCGCGTGCCTTCCGGTGGCGGTTGCCGGTTTTATTTCCGGTGTTCATCAGGGCAAAGTGTGCGCGGCCGGGGTAATGATGGTGGCAAAACAACCCAAGGATTTCGTAAAGCCCCTGATTTTGGCTGCGTTGGTGGAGACTTACGCCGTTTTAGGATTGTTGATTACGATCCTGCTGCTTAACGGAATTAAGGTGGGATAAATGGCCGTAGCGGATATAATTAAAAAGATTTTAGTTGAGGCTGAGGAAAAAGCCGGGGGTATCTTAACTCAGGGGAGACAGGATGCCCGGCGGATCCGAAAAGAGGCGGAAGTCAGGGCTCAACAGATTGTGGAACAAATAATTCAGGCTAAGCAGGATTTAAGCAACCAGGCGGCGCTGCGTATTATAAGCCTGGCGCGGCTGGAGTCAAAAAAAGCAGTTCTTTCCGCTCGGCAAAGGATGCTGAATCAGGTTTTTTCCGACCGGAGAGTCCGCGTGAAGGACTTAATCGAGAAAATAGTGGTTTCGTTTGAGGGAGAGAAAAAAGAGGCGCTTGAGCCGGAGATTTATCTAAAGATTCGGCGTCCCGAATATGAAGCCCGGGTGGCGGAAATTTTATTTAAAGGAAGGGCTACTTCCGAGACTGATGAAAAATAGAGCTGATTATGCTTACGCTGTGGGCCGGGTGCGCGCGCTTGAAACCAGGCTTATTTCCCCGGAAGTTTTTCGCAACATCATTGAGGCAGACGCTTTAACCGGGGCCTTAAATGTGTTATCCGAAGTCGCGCACGAGGAGGAAATAAAAAAGATTAGAAATTCGCAGGATTTGGAGCTGTTCTTAAATGAACGGGCGCGCCGGTCCAGAAAAATAGTTGCCCAGCTCCTGGACGATGAGCCGCTATGCAGCGCCTTATTCAGCTTGCCGGAGAACCTGGATGCGGCGGAAGTAAAGATCAATAAGCTTAAGTTTGAGTTCCTCGGTAATCTCCTCCGGCACACGGCAAAACTTAAGGAACTTTCCGATTCCTTAAGATTAAACCTCAAAGACCGGATCGCGAATTTTTTTCCGACGGATTACGGCCGGGTTGCCCGGCTATCCAGCGAAGCAAATCAGAAGCAAAGAGAGGATTCTTGTCTTTTCTTTGAGAAATTGAAAGTAGGGTTTATGGCGGATTTCCTGGCCGGCGCGAAGTATATTACCTTTGGGCCCGAACCGATTATCAGCTATTATTTTGCTAAATTAAATGAGATTAGATTGCTGCGCTGGGTGATTTTAGGGAAGATCAATCAGATACCCAACAAGCTATTATTAGCGTTAACATAAACAATGGAAAGCAAAATCGCGGTTATCGGAGACCAGGATCTGGTGGCCGGATTTACGGCTGCCGGTTTTCAGATGTTTTTTCCCGAGGATAAAAAAGAGGCAATTGCTTCGGCGCTGGATGAGGTTGTCCGCCATGATTTCAGCATCTGTTTTATCCTCGAGCGATACGCGCTTAGGGTCAAGGAGCAGATTCGGGAATTAGGCCCGAGAACCTATCCGGCCATTGTTGTTCTTCCGGATTATCGGGAGGATTTTGGTTTAACCGACGAGTTCCTAAAAGAGGTTATGGTACGGGCGCTTGGGACCGACTCAATCGAGGGGATACAGAAATGAATCAGCCAAAGATAATACGGGTCAGCGGTCCGTTGATAGTTGCCTCCGGCTGCCGGGGTGCGCGTATGTTTGACGTAGTTTATGTCTCTCAGGAGAGGCTGATCGGTGAGATTATTGAACTAAAAGGAGATCTTGCTTTTATTCAGGTTTATGAAGACACCACCGGCATTGGTCCGGATGAGCCGGTTTATTTAAGCAATGAACCGCTAAGCGTTGAATTAGGCCCCGGCTTAATCTCAATGATTTATGACGGTATTCAGCGGCCCCTGGAGTTGATACGCAAGGAGAAGGGCGATTTTGTTCAGCGTGGAATGGAACTGCCTGCTTTAGACCGGCAGAAGATATGGCATTTTAATCCCCGGGTAAAGATTAATCAAGAACTGGTAAGCGGAGACATTCTCGGAGAGGTAGTGGAGACCGGTTTAATCAAACACAAGATTTTAGTTCCCGGGCAGGTTAGCGGAAGAGTAATTCAAATTCAGGAAGGCGATTTTAAGATTGATGATGTGGTGGCAAAGATTGAAAACGCAGGCAAGATTATGGAAATCAGGATGTCTCAGCGCTGGCCGGTAAGAGAGCCCCGCCCGGTGAAAGAGAGATTATTGCCTGATGAGCCGCTAATTACCGGCCAGCGGGTAATAGATACCTTGTTCCCGATCGCTAAAGGCGGCGCCGCCTGTATTCCCGGGCCGTTTGGCAGCGGCAAGACTGTTTTTCTGCACACCGTAGCCAAGTGGGCAGACGCCGATGTAATTGTTTATGCGGCCTGCGGGGAAAGAGGGAATGAGGTAGCCGACCTTTTACTCTCGCTTCCCGAATTAAAAGATCTCCGGACCGGCCGGCCCTTGATGGAAAAGACCGTGGTTATTGCCAACGCCTCAAATATGCCGGTAGCGGCGCGCGAGGCATCAATCTATACGGCGATTACCATCGCGGAATATTTTCGCGATATGGGTTATTCCGTTGCTCTGATGGCCGATTCCACCTCTCGTTGGGCCGAAGCATTACGGGAGATTTCCGGAAGGTTAGAGGAAATGCCTGGCGAGGAAGGTTATCCGGCCTACCTGACTACCCGCCTGGCTGAGTTTTACGAGCGTGCCGGAAAAACAGTGTGCTCCGGCAGCGACGGGCGTGTTGGGACGTTGACGGTTATGGGAGCGGTTTCTCCTCCGGGCGGAGACGTGTCGGACCCGGTGGTGCAAAATACGCTGCGGGTGATCAAGGCCTTCTGGGGGCTGGATGACAAATTGGCCTCAAGCCGGCATTTTCCGGCCATTAACTGGTTAAACAGCTACTCGCTTTACCATGAAAACATCCAGGAATTTTTAACCGGCAAAATTTCAGAGGATTACCCGAAGCTCAAGACCGAAGCAATGCGGCTCTTAGAAGAGGAATCAAAGTTATTGGAGATTGCCCGCTTGGTGGGCGTGGAGACTCTTTCTTTATCTGACCGTTTGATTTTAGAAGCAGCCCGCATGATTCGCGAGGATTTTTTACATCAAAATGCGTTTCACGAGATTGATGCTTACACCTCATTGAAAAAGCAGTGCCGGATGCTTAAATTAATTCTTGGTTTTTACCACCAGGCCGGGGAGATGCTGGAAAAAGGCAAGGCCTTAAAGGAGATTTTCGATTTACCGATTCGTGAGAAAATCAGCCGGGTGAAGTATATTCCCGAAAACAAGCCGGAGGAATTTGATCTTTTAGAAAAACTCATCAGGGGGGGCGCGGGAGAATAATGTATAAAGAATATTTGACTGTTTCCAGCATCTCCGGACCGTTAGTGGTAGTTGAGAAGACTTCGGGTGTGAAGTTTGCGGAATTGGTTGAGATTGAGCTGGGCGACGGCACAATCCGCCGCGGCCGGGTTCTGGACATTTCTTCGGAACGCGCGCTGGTCCAGATTTTTGAGGGAACAAGCGGCCTGGATGTAGCTAAGACAAAAATCAGGTTTTTGGGCAAAACTCAGAGTTTGGGCGTATGCCCGGACTTGATCGGCCGGATTTTTGATGGGACCGGCCGGCCGCGCGATGGCGGGCCTCCGGTGATTGCCCATGAATATCTGGACATCAACGGCAATCCGATTAATCCCTCCGCGCGCGATTATCCCACCGAGTTTATCCAGACCGGAATATCCGCGATTGATGGAATGAATCCCCTGGTTCGGGGGCAGAAGCTTCCGATCTTTTCCGCCTCCGGTCTGCCCCACGCGCGAATTGCGGCCCAGATTGCCCGTCAGGGAAAGGTTTTAGGAAAAGAGGAAAAGTTTGCGGTGGTCTTTGGCGCCATGGGAATTACCTTTGAAGAAGCAAATTTCTTTATTAATGATTTTAAGAATACCGGCGCAATTGAGCGGGCCGCGCTTTTTATCAATCTGGCCAATGAGCCGGCCATTGAGCGTATTTCCACTCCCCGGCTTGCCCTAACCGCGGCGGAATACTTTGCCTTTCGGTTGGATATGCACGTATTGGTCATTCTGATTGATATGACCCTTTACTGTGAATCGCTCCGCCAGATTTCGGCGGCGCGCAAAGAAATTCCCGGAAGAAGGGGTTATCCGGGCTATCTTTATACTGATTTGGCAACTATTTATGAACGCGCCGGCAAAATTAAAAATAAGCCCGGCTCCATTACCTTGCTGCCGATTTTGACTATGCCCGAGGATGACAAAACGCACCCAATTCCGGACCTTACCGGATACATAACCGAAGGCCAGATTATTTTAAGCCGGCAGATTCACCGTCAAGGCGTCTACCCTCCCATTGACGTTCTCTCCAGCCTTTCTCGCCTTAAAGACAAGGGTATCGGCCGGGACAAGACCCGGGAGGAACACTCTGATTTGATGAATCAGCTCTTTGCCTGCTATGCCCGCGGCAAAGAAGCCAAGGAATTGGCGGTGATTTTGGGCGAAGCAGCGCTGAGCGATGAGGATAAGATCTACCTTAAATTTTCGGAAAATTTTGAAAACGAGTTTGTGCGCCAGGGAGAAACCCAGGTGCGTAATGTTGCCGAAACTCTGGATCTTGGCTGGCGTTTGCTTTCCCGAATACCGCGGCGGGAATTAAAGCGCATACGGGAAGAATATTTAGATAAATATTATCAAAATGCAACTTAGGGTTAGTCCGAACCGGATGGAGTTATTGCGTCTGAGGCGTAGATTAGTCTTGGCCCAGCGCGGGTATAAACTGCTTCAGGATAAACTGGAGCAGATGATGTATAAATTCTTAAGCTTGATTAAAGAGGCCAAAACATTAAGCGATGAGGTAAATAAAAAAATCAAACAGGTTTTTCTGCATCTGGTTATCAGCCGCGGCCTTATGCCGGAAAAGGATTTTATTCAGGCCCTGAAGACGGCCGGAATGGAAATGGGTTTTCAATCCGATTTGGCCAAGATTATGAATGTGCCGATACCACAGTTCAGTTTTAAGGAGCCGACGCTAAACCTGGATTATGATTTCTTTAAGGTAAGTCCTCAACTGGATATTGCTCTGAACGAACTCCGGGATTTGCTGCCGTCCCTGGTTCGCCTGGGGGGGCTGTTTAAGAGTTGCCAGTTGCTCTCGTTTGAAATTGAGCGCACGCGCCGCCGAGTCAATGCCCTGGAATATCTGCTGATTCCTTCAATCTCAGAAACCATACGTTCCATTACGGATAAATTGAATGAATTTGAGCGAAGCGCTCTGTTACGCTTGATGCGCATTAAAGAGGTTCTGCGTTAGCACAACGATAAATCCTTCACTGAACGCCGCACTATGTTTTCGTAGTGCGACCCTTCCGGGTCGCTTGTCAATTCCCAAACGTAGGACAGGCGTCCCGCCTGTCAATCTGGGCCCAGATGAGTATCGATTTTGCCCAAGAGTTAAACGCGGAGCAATACCGGGTTGTGACCGAAGGCGATGGCCCCTGCCTGGTTTTGGCCGGGCCTGGTTCCGGCAAGACCAGGACCCTGGTTTACCGCGTGGCCTACCTGCTGAACCAGGGCGTCAGCCCGGCTGAAATCCTCCTTTTAACCTTCACCAACAAG
>JAHJUB010000130.1 GCA_018829455.1 Candidatus Omnitrophota bacterium | reverse complement strand
GACAATCAAGCCGCCGGTTCCTTTTTGCGGAAAAAAGTTCAACCCGGCGACTTCATTTTTTTAAAGGGTTCCCGTTTCCTCAAGATGGAGGAAATCGTGGAGCAGTTTATGATAAAATAACTACAGTATGAAAATAATGTGGTGGAAATCTGGGTTCGCGCTTCTGGAAGTAGCGGTGGTTGCCGCTTTCGTTTCTTCGGTTTCTTTTACCGCCTACCAGGTTGTGCGCAAGGCGGATGAAGCCGCCTGTCAAAATAATCTGAAACAGATTTATCTGGCGCTGATTGATTTTCAGATGAACAACGGTTTCCTGCCCAACGCTGTTTTTTTCCCGAGTTCTCCGGATGACCGAAAAGAAATCAATAATTTACTCGCGGACAATCTTGGCGGCAATAAAGCGGTCTTCTTCTGCCCGGCAATTCCTTCCGAACTTAACAAACGCGGCACAAACTATCTCTGGAACGATACCGTAAGCGGGAAAAGTTTGGATGGAATTCCGGGTTCTACCTGGTTGATGACCGAGGTAACTTCCATCAGTCCCGATGCGCCGGCGCCGCATACCAGGGGGTATCAGATTCTGCGCGCAGACGGCACGGTCAGCGTTGGTCCCAGGTTAGAATTTCCGGTGGCCGCGTCTTCTCCAAAACAACCGCCGCCGGTTGATAAAACGGTGAGCATCGCGAGTGTAAATGACAGTATTCAACCGGAAACGGTTGTGCTTTCCGGTGGTATCTGGGAAGGTGACTTGTCCCTTTTTCGGAGCGTGGGAGCGGACACTATCCTGGTGGTGGACGAAGAGGGTAATTTTTCTTCCGCGCAGGTTGATGTGGCCCCCGGACCGCCGGAAAAGATTGAAATCTTGTTGCCGAAAAATAATTTAAAAGCCGGGGAAGGTTTTGAGCTGGAGGTTCTGGTTCAGGACAGATTTGGAAATATCTGCCGATTTTATGAGGGAAAACTGAGCCTGGAATCTTCTGACCCCGCCGCTCAGATACAAAAGATGCAGCCAATACTATTAACTGAAAGTCAAGATCCGGGTCAGATTGGGAAATTCAGACTCGTTGTTTTTAAGGGGGGAAACCAAAAGATAAAAGCAACCCTCCGCAGTAATTCAGATGGCGGGATTACCGGGGAAAAGGCCTTTTTGGTGGAACCGGGCGCTGTTGACCATTTCACAATTGACAGGATTAACTCACCGAAGACTGCCGGGGAACCGTTTAACGTTATTATTCGTTCCGAAGACCGCTGGGGAAACACGGTCAAAGGTCCTTACCTGAGCGACACTACCGGCACCTTGATCGTTTCCCGGGAAAGTTATATCTCCGGAGTCAGGGTGGAGGAGGTTCTGGTTACTAAGGCGGCTAAGGAGACCTTCCTGGTGGTGGAAGACGGAAACAACCACTTCGGAAAGTCCAACCCGTTTGAGGTGAAACCGGCTGCTCCGGCTTATATCAGGCTGGATGGCATTCCCAGGGTGGTGGCTATGGGCCGGGAATACAAGTTTAAGGTTATTTTCAGCGACCGGCACGGGAATGAAATTCCGGAATACACCGGTGAACTTGAGTTTACGTCTTCCGACCATAATTTTCGGTCCCCTGAGGAGTTTTTGATTATATTCGGCACGCCGGGAAAGCAGATTCTGACGGTTAAAGACAAGAAGACCGGCTTGACGCTGGATTGGGTCGTCGTAGTCGTAAAATAATGTTATACCAACTACTTTACCTCCTGAGGGATTACTGGTCCGGATTTAACGTCTTCCGTTACCTGACGGTGAGAATGGTGCTGGCTGCTTTTACCAGTCTCTTCCTGGTCCTTTATTTCGGTCCGCGCTTTATTAAGGCCATGCAGCGCCTGAAGCACCCTGACCTGTTGGATTTCCATGCTTCAAAATACGGCACCCCGACGATGGGCGGCATTTTAATAGTCGGCGCCGTTATCATTTCCATAATTTTGTGGGCGGACCTTTCCAATAAGTACCTCCTCCTGGCGCTCCTTTCCCTGGTCTGGCTCGCCGTAACCGGTTTTTACGATGATTACACCAAATACATTCGGAAACAGGCCGAAGGAATCAGACCCCTGGTGAAGCTCGTCAGCCAGGTCAGCCTGGGTCTGGTTATCGGTCTGGTCCTTTTTCTGGGTCCCTTTCAATTTGGAACGACCATCCACCCGCCTTTCTTTAAGGAAATTATCTGGAATATGGGTATCTGGTACCTCTTGCTGGTAATTTTTGTTTTGACGGCTAGTTCCAACGCGGTTAACATCACAGACGGGTTGGACGGTCTGGCAATCGGGTCGGTTCTGATGGTGGCGATAACCTTTACCTTCATCAGTTACGTGGTGGGCAATTATGGCTTTGCCAATTATTTAGGCCTTGCTTTTATCCGGGGTGTGGGCGAACTCTCGGTTTTTTGCGCCAGTCTTATCGGCGCCAGCCTGGGTTTTCTCTGGTTTAATGCCTATCCGGCTGAAATTTTCATGGGCGACACCGGGAGTCTCAGCTTAGGCGGCAGTCTGGGTGTGGTAGCCATTCTTACCAAGCAGGAGTTCGCTTTGTTCTTTGCCGGCGGAGTATTTGTGATTGAGGCGCTTTCGGTAATTATCCAGGTTGCTTCCTTTAAAACCCGGGGGAAGCGGGTCTTTGCCATGACGCCGCTCCACCATCATTTTGAACTGCACGGCTGGCCGGAATCAAAGATCGTCATCCGTTTCTGGATTCTGGCCATTATCTTTGCGCTCTTTTCGCTGGTGACCCTCAAGATTCGTTAAAAAATTGACAGGGAAATGGAAAAGAGTGTAATATAAAGATACTGGTAAGTTTTTCAATATTTTTTAATTTCTAACGGAGGTAAAGGATGGAATACGTAATGGGCTACCTTGCGGCGCTGGTTGTAGTAGCGGTGGGCTTGCTGGGAATTATCCTATCTTTGATTGTTCTGGAAGTGAGTAAGCCAAAGTTTGTGGTTGCGTTGATTCTTTCCCTGATTATCGTTGGTCTTGGCGGTTATTACTATTACGTTGTTGGCCAGGCGGAACAAGGTGTTGCTAACCCCAACGTTCTTAACTCTGTCTTGAAGGTTTCCGCGGTAACGCCGGCCCCGCCGTCTGTAATTCTACCTTCGTCAATTCCGACGGGGGAAATGATTCCTTTGGTTCCCCGGGGAGAGCGCGAGGGGTCAGCCGTAAAAAAACAGCCGGCCCCACCGGTAAAGATAAAGGTTAAAGAACCAAAATCTATGGAGCGGTAAATGCCGATAAGCAGTTTTTGGAGTATTCCTAAAAAGAAAAAAATTGCCGCCGGCTTTCTCGTTATTTTAATTTTTATCTTTCTTCTGGTTTTAATTGTACGTTCCTGTCGCAGGCCTGAGGGGGAAAGTCCGAAAAAATACCTGCAGGGTCTTGCCGGTGAGATTCCGGAAAACCGCCTCAATGCCGTGCTTGGTTTAGGACGAATTAACGCAAAAGGCGCGGTACCTGACCTTGAAAAAGTTCTCGCCTCAGACCCGGATGAAAGAGTACGCCGGGCCGCTGCTTATTCCATTCTGCTTTTAGACCGGGTAAAATTCCTCAATCTTTTGAATTCGCCGGACGAAAACATCCGGGTAATTGGCTTGGAAACAATTAGCCGCAAGGAAAAGGAGAAAGCGTATCCCTACCTGGAGAAAGGCCTTTCTGACCCCCTGACTACAGTGAGACGTGCCGCCCTGGCTCTTTTTTCACAGATTCCCGGCTCGGAAAAAAATGCTGTTATTTTACGTTTGGCGGAGAATGCTACGGAAGACAGTTCTCTGCGGGTTGAAGCCCTTTCTATTTTAAGCCGGGGAGCTGGACCGGATGTTTTGGACCGGTTGAATAATCTGGCCGACAGTGAAACGGACTTTACGGTGCGGACTGCCGCCGCAGTCGCGGTTAAAGAAATTAAATCCCGAAAAGAGGCGGGAAATGAACGGTAAAAACCGCGGCGGATTTACTTTAATTGAACTTCTGGTGGTGATTGCCATCATCAATATTTTAGCCAGCCAATTACTGCCGGCTCTTTCCACTGCGCGGGAAAAAGGTCGTCAGGCAAACTGTATCAATAACCTGAAGCAGTTTTCCTATGCGATTGAGATGTATCGCCAGGACTATGCTTATCAGTTTCCTTACTGGTTGTCTAATCTTCAACCGACTTACCTGGGCACCAACCCGAAAATTTTGCGTTGTCTGACCGACCAGAACAATGGAGTATCGGGGCACGGATACGCTGCCTGGGGGGCTTCTGAGTCGACCTGGACCGGGTGCGATATTTATGGTAAGAGTAAGGCAAATCGTAGCGATGATGTTGGAAGCGGTCCCACCACAGCGAATCCCCGTAATTGTTCCTACCTTTATATGTTTAATCCGGATGAAGCCAATAGTGGCGAAGTGAGTGTTGCTCCGGCTCCCGGCCCTTCAGACACCGACGGTGATGGTAATATTTCCTGGCGGGAGTATTCTCAATACATGCTTACTTCATCCCAATACAAGGGTCACACGCCAGTGGTGCGCTGTCTCTGGCACAAAAACAAGGGGTTTGGTCCGGTGTTGAATATCGCTTCCGAGGATTACAATGTCTATCTTTCCGAAGAGAGCAACTGGGGCGCTTCCTACCGATAAAAAACGCTGTCATTCCCGCGGGCCTGTCCCTGCGGATAGTAAGCAGGGATAGTTGGCGGGAATCCAAACTTTTATAATCTCTTCTACCGCCTTATCTATTATTTCCGGAAGTTTCTCTTCCTCGGCCGGTGTAAAATCTTTCAAAACATAATCAGCCCATTCCGCCGAAGACCCCGGCGTTCCGATGCCAAGCCGGAGACGGGCAAATTCTATTCCGATTGCCTCAACGACCGATTGCAGACCGTTGTGTCCGCCGGAACTGCCCTTAAAACGCAGCCGTGAGGTTCCCAGGGGTAACGACAGGTCATCGCAGACCAGCAGGATATTTTCTTTGGGGATTCGGTTGCGTGTCAGGAGGCTTAAGACCGCTTCGCCGCTGCGGTTTACGTAAGTGCGCGGTTTGACGAGAATCAGGTTGTGGTTTGCAATTTTCACCTTCGCCACAAATGCCTGGCCGGTTCTTCGGAAAGATGCCGCACCGGATAAAGAAGGGCTTTCGTCCCGGCGGGCCAATTCGTCCACAACGCGAAACCCTAAATTATGCCTGTTTTTCTGATAACCGGCGCCGGGGTTGCCCAGTCCCACCACCAGAAAATCATTTACGCCACGATTCTGTGCCAAGAGTGAACGTATCCATCATGGACAGGCGTCCCCGCCTGTCCTACTAAAGTCTGTGCTTTATGATCACTTCTTTTCTTTTTTGGGTTTTTCTTCTTCCTTGGGTTTTTCTTCTTCTTTAGGTTTACCCTCTTCCTTCTTTTTTCGTCTTTCTTCGGACGCTTTTTCACTGATGACTTCCGGTTCCGTTACGGCCGCTTCTTCCAGCGCCACCGGCGCCACGACTTCTTCCTCCACCTTTTTGGGAGCCAATATCGAAACAATCGGTTCCTCGCCGTGTTTTAAAATTTCAATCTCATCCGTTAGTTTTAAGGCCGAGACAAAGATGGAATCGCCGATTTTCAGCGCGCTGACATCAACGGTAATTTTTTCCGGAAGTTTTCCCGCTAATCCTTCAACCTCAATTTCTCTCAAAATTTGGTCAACGATGCCACCCTGTTTTTCGCCGGGCGCTTCTCCCACCAGTTCAATTGGAATGGCCATGCGAATTTTTTCCGAAGCGCTGACCTTATGGAAATCAAGGTGCAAGAACTTTCGGTCCACCAGGTCATGCTGATAATCTTTAAGAAACCCGTGCATCTTGGTTTTTTTATCGTTCTTGTGAACAATCAGGTCAAGCAGTACCTGTTTGCCGGTGATTCTCCGCCAGATTTTCAGGAACTCCGTTTCCGAAACGGTAATTGAAATCGGTTTTGTTTTATGTCCGTATACGATTCCTGGTATCAGACCTTGCCGGCGCAGTTTCTGGGCCGCGCTGGTTCCTTTTTCGGTCCGGGTGTGACAATTGATTGTTTCAGCCATTCTTCCCTCTCTCTTCAGGATGACAAGCGGAAAAACATTATTTTACTATAATTGTATTCATCTGGTCAAAAAGAAGGCGCTTTTTCCTTTCTGTATTTTCGCAGGAGTAACTGCCGGGAGAGAAAGGAAAGGTGGTCCGGGAAGAGGATACCGTTCAGGTGGTCCAATTAGTGCTGGATGGCGCGAGCCAAAATTCCCTGGGCCTCAATCTTCATCTCTTCTTCTTTTAGGTTCCAAAAAGTGGCGTAGATTTTGACCCGGCGCCGCACCGCCGCAGAAACCCCGGGAAAGGAAAGACAACCTTCGTCCTGGGTGGTCCAGCCCTCGAAATCATTAATTTCCGGATTGATCAGGATTAAGGGTTCGTCCAGGGTGTCCGGGAGGTTGCCGATAACCACCAGCCGGAGGAGTTTCCCTACCTGGTTAGAAGCCAGGCCTATTCCGGACGCCTCCTTCATTACGCGGACCATCTTTTCGGCAAGTTCCCTGACGGTGTTGTCTATCCTGGTTATCTTCTCGGTCTTTTGTCTCAGGACCTTGTCCGGGAAATAATGTATTTTCAGGTCTTCCATTTAACGTAGGGCAAAGCTTTAATCTTGTGCCATTTCGTAGTGCGACCCTTTCAGGGTCGCTTCTTTTGGCGGGCTACGGCGGGCAAAGGCGGGACATCAGGTTGCCGGCGGCCGCATCCCTGGCGCGCAGAATCGCTTTTCGGTGGGCCTCCGCGCCGGACCGTCCGTGGATGATGACGCAGAGTCCGGAGACACCCATCAGGAAGCCGCCGCTGTATTCGGCAAAATCGCCCCGCTGGAGAAATTTACCCAGTATTTCGGCAACCGCGGGTTCATCTTCCAGCCCTTTTTTGACAATCTCTCTTTTAAGAAACGAGGCAAAATCCTCTACCACGCCTTCAATTGTTTTCAGAATGCAGTTTCCGGTAAAGCCGTCGGCTACAACCACGTCAACCTTCGGGTCAAAGATATCGTGACCTTCAATGTTTCCGATAAAATTAAGACGCCGGTCCTCCTTTAAAAGAAGGTGGGTTTCGCGGTAAAGGTCGCTGCCCTTGGTCTCCTCTTCGCCCACGTTAAGCAGGCCGATCCCGGGTTTTTCCGAATTAAAGATGGCCTGGTGGAGGAAATTGCCCATTACCGCATAAGAAATCAGGTGTTTGGAAACGGTGGCTGTGTTGGCTCCGGCGTCAATCAGGATGGTAGTTCCGCTCATTTTAGGCAGAAAGATAGCGATGCCGGACCGTTCTACGTTAGGGATGGTTCCCAGAAGCGTCGTGGCCAGCGCCACGAAGCAGGCGGTGTTTCCGCCGCTTACCGCTGCGTCCGCCTTGCCTTCTTGCACCAGGCGCACGATCTTAAAGAGAGAGCTGTCCTGGTTGCGCAGTAATTCCCGGCTTACCTTTTCCGACATCGGAATGGCCAGCGGCGCCTCCAGGAATGAACACCCCGCCAGGTCTTTTCCGGCCACCGCGGAACTCTGTCCGACCAGGATTATTTCCAGGTTCCCTTCTTGCCGGGCGAGTATTGCTCCGTTTAGAACTTCAGCCGGGCCTTTTTCACTGCCGGACAAGTCAACCGCGATGCGGATCATTTTTCTTTCCCTTTGGTTTTGATTACCACCACCGGACGGCCGTCATAATAACCGCAATCCGGACAGACCCGGTGGGAAAGGATGACTGACTGACAGTTGCTGCATTTGGCGAGACCGGGCAGTTTAAGCCGGTTTGCAGACCGTCTTTTGGCGCTCCGGGAATGTGAATGTCTCCGGAAAGGATTTGGCATTTTTCCTCCTATTTTTTGATATTCCTACGTATCTTTTCGTAATGTTTTTCGTAGTGCGACCCTTTCAGGGTCGCCT
>JAHJUB010000129.1 GCA_018829455.1 Candidatus Omnitrophota bacterium | reverse complement strand
TAAAAACATAAGCGAGGATTGTCTCTTTTGCAACACTTCGCGCAGATGGGAGGGGGCAAAGCCCCTCCCTTACGTATTACTTGGGCGTGTGTAATGTTGTTAGTTTTTCTTCAAGCGAGGCGTGTCTGATTTACGGAATTCGCGAAGCGATGGAAACAAAACAAGCAAGACGAAACAATGAGTGGCCGGGGCTCACCCGTTCTTTAGGTGAGAACCCGGCCAGTAATTGACCCTCTTCTTTTCTTCGACGTATGGCCGGGACGAGTGTAGTTCTCAACACGGCGAGGCTCATTGTTGAATTGCGTCGTTTTGTCCAGCGCGCAGAGTCTTTCCGTAAATCAGATACCCGAGCGCTAGAGGCGGCACCCGGATTCGAACCGGGGAGTTGCGGTTTTGCAGACCGCTGCCTTACCGCTTGGCTATGCCGCCAGAAAGTATTATTATATTGGAAAACAACGCAGGGTGTCAAAGTAAAAGTTTGACGAAAGGACGCGCTGTTGGTTAAAATAAACCCTATGCGTATCCGGTTTCACTTGCTAAAAATCGCTCTGGTGGGTCTTTTCCTTTTCGGATTTATTGCGCGCGCCGCAAACCCCGAAGAATTATCGTTGGAACAAAAAGCGCTTTCGGCCAACATCACCTTCAAGAACATGCTGGGCGAAAAGTGGATAACCCTGCCTGATTTCGCCTTTCTGCTCAAAGGGTCCCTGAAAGAAGACCCGGTCAGCCGGCGTTCCGAAATAACCTTCAAAAACCACCGGCTGGTCTTTTTACCGGAGAGCAAAAAAGCGCTCTACGATGACCAGATAACCGAGATGAAACAACCGGCCCGGCTGGTCTCCGGCGTGATGGCTATCCCGTTCAGTTTTGCCTCCCTGGTTACCAACCTTGCTTTTATCCCGGCGCCGAAACCGGCCCCGGTCTTCCAGCCGGTCCCAACCGAAAAACCAACAACCGAAATAAGGCCGGCAGGCGAAACTCCGCTGCCGCAAATGGCGTCAATCAATATGCCTACGGTGGCCGAAATTATAGCCGCGCCGGCTATTGATCAGAACCGGGAGTTTGTGCTGGTTATTGACGCGGGCCACGGAGACCATGATTCCGGAGCCGTCGGGCCCTGGGGTCTTAAGGAAAAGGACGTAAACCTTGACCTGGCCAGGGGATTAGCCGATTACCTGAAGAAGAACCGTCCGAAAATAAAAGTGGCGCTTACTCGCGGGGACGATACCTTTTTGCGGCTGGAAGAAAGGACGCATCTTGCCAATTCCCTCAACGCGGATATGTTCGTCTCAATCCACACCAACTCTGCCAAACTTAACCGCTATACCGCCAGTGGCGTAGAAACCTTTTATCCCAGAAGTAAACCGACCCTTTACGCCAGCGCCAGCGCCTCCGAAGACGAAATCGCTTCCCTGCTGAAGCAAGGCGGTAACCAGGACGTTCTTCAAAGAAGCCAGTACTTGGCCGCCTTAATCCAGGAATATCTCATTGACATCTTCATTTCAGATATCGTGCCGGACCGGGGCATCAAAAAAAAGGACTTTTACGTCCTCAAATACACCAATATGGTTTCGGTTCTAATTGAGGTGGGATTTATCTGTAACCCGAATATAGAAGCCAATCTGAAATCGCCGGCGGTCCGGCGGGCGATTTCTGCGGCGATTGGGAGAGGGATTGAAGCCTATTTGGACGGACAACCGCTCAAGAGCAGTATTTCAGTTGACCCCGGCGCCATTGAGGAACGATCCTATGAGTAAGCCGATCGGTGTCTTTGATTCCGGCCTGGGCGGGCTGACCGTGGTCTTCAACCTTCAAAAGTCATTTCCGGGAAAGGAGATTGTCTATTTTGGCGATACCGCCCGGCTGCCTTACGGCAACAAATCCCCGGAGACGATTCGGAATTTCGCCCGGCAGAACACAAAATTCCTGCTCTCATTTCAGCCGGAAATGGTTGTGGTCGCCTGCCACACTGTCAGCGCCCTGGCGTTAAAGCAGTTAAAAGCCGAGTTTCCTCTGCCGATTATCGGCGTGCTTTCGCCGGCGGTCAAGGCCGCGCTCGCCAAAACCGGAAACGGGCGTATCGGCATCATCGGGACCATCGCCACCGTAAAGAGCAACTCTTACCCGGCGGAAATAAAGAAGGCGAACCCGAAAATCAGGGTATACGGGCTGGCCTGTCCGCTCTTTGTGCCTCTGGTTGAAGAAGGCCTGTTCTCCGGGCCGCTGACAGAAACGGCGATAGCCCATTACCTTAAACCGCTTAAAGAAAAGAAGATAGGCACCCTGATTCTGGGCTGCACCCACTATCCCCTCCTTAAGACCGCCATCGCCGGGTTTATGGGGCCGAAGGTTACGTTGGTGGACCCATCCGAAGAGGTGATGCCGGAAATCGCGCTTTACTTAACCCCCCCACCCTCACCCCTCCCCACCGGTGGGGAGGGAACGAGAGGGAAGGAAGGCGGCCTCAGGATATATCTGTCAGACATTACGCCAAACTTTCGTAAAGTGGCCGCTTCTTTTCTGAAGAAGCGGCTGCCGCGGTTGGAAAAAGTAAATGTCGAAAATCTGTAGGGTAGTAATGTAGGGGCGGGGTTACATCCCCCCTGACAAGGGGGGGCGAGGGGGGGTTACATCCCCGCCCACGGCGGGAGGGGACACACTGCGTCCGCCGAAGCTTTAGCGTAGGCGGAGCCCCTCCCCTACAAAATCAATTATGAACAACAAACTACCGTTAACTCCGCTCTATTCCGGCAAGGTAAGGGATTTGTACCGGCTGTCGGACAAAGAAATCCTGATGGTTGCCAGCGATCGGATATCCGCCTTTGATTATATTTTGCCCACGCCGGTTCCGGACAAAGGGAAAATTTTAACCCGATTGTCTGTCTTTTGGTTCCACAAATTGGAAAAGATAATACCAAACCACCTGCTGCTCAGCGATTTTGATTCTTTTCCGGCAAACCTGCAGCCGTTTCGGGAATACCTTGACGGACGCAGTCTCATTGTAAAAAAAGTCAAGAAGATAAAGATTGAAGCGGTGGTGCGCGGCTATCTGGCCGGAAGCGGCTGGAAAGAGTACCAGGCCAAGAGAACCGTCTGCGGGATTCCCCTACCGGCCGGACTGGAAATGGCCTCGCAACTACCGGAACCGCTCTTCACCCCGGCAACTAAGGAAGAGGCCGGCAGCCACGACCGCAACGTCACTTTTGCCGAAGCAGAACAGATTGTCGGGCCGGAAACGGCCAGGCGCCTGAAAGAAAAATCAATCGCTTTGTACCAAGCCGCCGCGGAATACGCCCTGCAAAAGGGGGTAATCATTGCGGACACCAAGTTTGAGTTCGGGTTTGACGACCAGGGAGAGATAATCTTGATTGATGAAATCTTTACGCCGGATTCCTCACGGTTCTGGGAGAAGGAAAAGTATTGCCCGGGCCAAGAGCCGGATAGTTTGGACAAACAGTGCGTGCGCAATTACCTGTTAGGCATCAAATGGGATAAAAACCCTCCGGTACCGGGACTGCCGGCTGAGGTGGTGGCTAATACCCGGGAGAAATACCAACAGATTTACGAAATCCTAACCGGAAAAAAATGAATAACCATCGGATTGAGGTCTGGTACCGAAAGGGCGTCTTTGACCCGGGCAGCCAGGGACTCTGCCGCGACATCCTGGATTTAGGCATTAAAGGAGTTACCGGAGCGGAAATCGGCTCTATCTTTCTGATAAAAGGAAACATTTCGCCGGCCGGTTTGAAGAAAGTTGCCCAAGAACTTCTGGTGGACCCGGTAACTCAGGAGTTTTATTCCGGAAAACGGGCTTTGCCCAAAGGGGCAGTATCCGTGGAAGTTTGGTTCAAAGAGGGAGTTACGGATACGGTAGGCGAAACCGCCCGGAAAGGGATCGCCGACCTGGGTATAACCGGTGAATTTGCGTTCTCCACTGCCAGACGTTATCTGCTGTACGGTAAAAATATTTCGGAAAAGAAAGCGGCGGCTATCGCCGGGCGACTCCTGGCCAACGAGGTAATCCAAACCTATAAAATCGAGGAAAACGGATGAAATTAAAAAAAATAACCAACAGTCCCAGGGTGCTCCTGGGTATGTTTTTCACGAGGCTCGGACATTTCGTATATTCCTATGCGAGCCGGCTGGATAAGGACGCGGAAGCAATTTTTCTTAATTATGGCTATGCCGATGCTAACCTGAAATTAGAGTTGCGAAAAGAGGATGCTAAAAACCGATACTGCATCCAGCTTTACAATCACATCGTTGCTTCTCTTCCCGTGGAACTGAAAGGCCTGGATGTATTGGAGGTGGGTTCCGGAAGAGGGGGCGGGGCTTCTTATGTAGCCAGATATTTTAACCCGGGCTCCATAACGGGGCTTGACCTCTGCCGAAAAGCCGTTACGTTCTGCACGGAGCATTATGCGATTAAAGGGATGTCTTTTGTTTGCGGAAACGCGTTAAACCTGCCGTTTCAAAACAATAGCCTGGATGTGGTTATCGGCGTTGAATCTTCCCACGGCTATCCTAAGATCAAGCGGTTTTTTTCCGAGGTTGACCGGGTCCTTAAACCGGGGGGATATTTCCTGTTATCTGATTTTAGAAATAAAAACTCCCTAGACCTTTTACGGGAACAGTTGCGCGGCTCTGGCCTGAAAACCGTAAAAGAGGAAATAATAACCCCTAATATTATTAAAGCGTTGGATTTAGATAGCGAGCGAAGAGAAAACCTCATTAAGAAGTTGGTGCCAAAAGTACTGCATAAACCGTCTATGGCGTTAGCCGGGGTGAAAGGAACCGCCGTATACAAATCTTTCGTAACCGGAAAGAAAGAATACCTTGTTTTTGTTCTGCAAAAACCCTTACTGCGGTGAATGGTGAATTGTGCGCCTGAGAGGATTTGAACCTCCGGCACAGGGGTTAGGAACCCCTTGCTCTATCCGGGCTGAGCTACAGGCGCAAAAATGTACAAAAATACAATAGACAACATACGGCGGGTTAGCATATTCTCAATCCGGCACCTGATACCACACGGAAAGAAAAAGGACGTTTTCGCTGGAACCGCTCATCCCGGTAGGCGCCTGTCCGAAACATTCCCGAATTTCCTTTACGTCGGTAATTTTTTCTTCCTTAATCCACCCGTTAATCTCGTTGTCCAAATAGATAAGCGCGCTGCGCGTCGTCCCGCAAACAAAATGTTTAACTGTCAGCACTTTTCCTCACCCCCTTTTGGCCGTAAACCAAACCTCATACATTATATCAGAATCCGGCCGGAAATTAAAACCGCGGTCTTCTTTTAGGGGTTGCTATGATTGACAGAGATGCTTTTTCAAGGTAGAATAATAAAACAAAGCCGTATTTAAGTGATTGTATGTAAAGATTACCGGAGGGGATAATGACCAAATATCTGTTTGGATGTTTCATTTTGCTCTTGCTGATTGCGCCGGCGGCGTTCGGCGAAGACGGAACCGGCGGATACCTGGAAGGCGGGCCTTCGGAAACTTTTGAGACGCCGGCCCTTGACCTCCAGCGGTCCTATTACGGAACCTTCGAGAAAGAGCCGGAATTCAAACCGGTGCGGGGCCGCACCAGGGAAGCGAAACCCCTGACCGAACCGGCTATCAAGGAAGTGCCTACCTTTGCCGAGGTGGAAGCCGCCAAGGTAAAAGCCACCGCGGAAGCGGCGATGGAAGTAAGCAAAAAAGCGGAAGCAACGGCGGTTGAGGCGAAACAGGCCGCCGCCCAGGCGAAAGCAAACAGCGAACAAGCGGTTGCTTCAGCCAACCAATCAATTCAGACGGCAAACCAGGCGATTGATAAAACCAACCAGGCCATTGACCAGGTCAATGCCATCAACGAGAAAGTGATGCAGGATAACGCAAAACTCCGGTTTGAGATGGAACAGAAAGCCCAGGCGCTGGAGCAGAAAGATCAGGGGTTATCCGACGAAATGGCAGACCTGAAGAAGGAGATTGAGAAACTTACCGTAAAAGAAGCCAAAAAAACTTTCTCCTTCTACACGGTAAAGAAAGGCGATTTCCTGATTAAAATTGCCGGGAAGAAAGATATTTACGGCGAAGGAGATGCCTGGAAGAAGATTTACCAGGCGAACCGCGATAAGATTAAAAACCCTAACCTCATCTATCCGGGACAGAAACTGCAGGTTCCCGGGCCAGATGCCGCTGCCCCCGCAGGAGTAAAAGTTAAGTCCGTTAAAAAGGTGAAAAAACCGGTTGCTGTTTCTGAGGCGCCGGCAAAAGCTACTTCCGGAAAACCGGTAGTCCGGGTTCCGAAACAGACGCCGGATGCAGGCGGAAAACCGTTGGCCCCCGGACAAACAGAATAGAAACAAAAGGCATTAGGGGTTCAGGCGTAAGCAGAGTGTTTTGCCATCCTGAAGCCCTGATGCCTTTTTTTATAATGATATGAAGCGCGTAAAGTTGATTGACAAGGAATTGGCCCGCGCCTTTTTCGGCCAGTTTGACCAGAACGTCCGTCAGTTAGAAGATGAGTTTGGGATAACTGTTGCCGGACGCGGCAGTGAACTGGTCATCAAGGGCGCCCGGAAAAAGGTGCTGGCGGCGATGTCGGCTATTGAAGACCGCTTAAAGCAAATCAAGGGTAAACATGATTTCCGTCGTCCGGAGATGAAGCAACCGTCAGTTGAAAAGGCCGAGAAAAAAGATACCATTTTCATCGGCTCCAAGCGGCAGGTGGTCCTGGCCCGACCCGGCGGCCAAAAGACCTATGTCCAGGCCGTCCGTGATAATGACGTGGTGGTTGGCATCGGACCGGCCGGCACCGGAAAGACCTACCTGGCGATGAGTCTGGCGATCGAGCACCTCAAACAGAACAAAGTTGAGCGCATCGTTATTTCCCGTCCCGCGATTGAGGCCGGCGAAAAATTAGGTTTTTTGCCCGGGGACATGGAGGAGAAGGTGCGGCCTTATCTTCAGCCCGTTTATGACGCTCTTTACGACCTTATCTGGCCGGAAGAAATTCGGCGGCTGATGGAGCACCGCATTATTGAAATCCTGCCGCTGGCTTACATGCGCGGCCGGACCCTTTCGGACGCATTCATCATCCTGGACGAAGCCCAGAACGCCACGCCGGAACAGATGAAGATGTTTCTTACCCGCTTGGGCATGGGCTCCCGGGCAATCATCACCGGAGACGTAACCCAGTCGGATTTACCGGCCGAGCGGACCTCGGGACTGGAAGATATTGAGGGGTTTTTGAAAAAGATTAAAGGCATCAAGTTCACCTACCTGACCGAAGAAGACGTGGTGCGCCATCCCCTGGTCCGGGAGATTATTCTGGCTTATGAAAAAGAAAAACAAAAAAAACGTTTACTTACGCAACCTGCAGCGCAAAGTAAAAATAGACGTAAAAAATCTCCGCCAAAGGATAAACCGGGCGCTTGAGGTTTCCGGTTTATCCTTCAAACAACTCGGCGTCATCCTGATAAACAACCGAAGGATTGCCGGCTACAACCAAAAGTTCCTTGGCCGCAACCGGCCTACCGACGTGCTCAGTTTCAGCCTGGAGGAACAGGAAGGCGAAATCCTGATTTCCGCGGAGACCGCCGGGGCGCAGGCGAAGGAACTTCACCATTCCCTGGAGGAGGAGTTGCTGACCCTGGCCATCCACGGATTCCTGCACCTGGCCGGATACGATGACCGGAAAACGAAAGACCGCCGGTTGATGTTCCGCGAAACCCGGCGCATATTAAGAGAAATAAATGACGGAAAAACAGAAACGCAAGATTAAGGAAAACTCGCTCCTGAATAGTTTTGACCATGCGGCCCGGGGCGTGCTCTTCTGCGTCCGAAACGAGCGCAACTTCCGCATCCACCTGGTGGCCGGTTTCCTGGTGCTCTTCGGTTCCATGTTCCTGGACTTAAGCCTGGTTGAGTTTTACGTTCTGCTTCTGGTAATTACCGGGGTCCTGACCGCGGAAATGGTTAACACCGCCCTGGAAAAAATGGTTGACCTGGCAACCCCGGAATACAGCCGTCTGGCAAAAGAAGTCAAAAACATCGGCGCGGCCTGCGTCCTGATGACTGTAGTTGTTGCGCTCTTTGTCGGATACCTGATGCTGGGCGCACACATCCCGTCCCGAACCGAAATGGCGGTTTACGCGATCAAGACTTCTCCCTGGTACCTTTCGGTCATTGCGCTCCTTGCCACCTACGGCCTGATATTCTACGTGAAGATGCGCATGCGTGCCAAATCGCTCTTCCGCGGCGGAATGCCCAGCGGCCACGCAGCTCTTTCTTTCGGTATCCTGACTGCGATCTTTTTTATCACCAAAAGTCCGATGGTTACCGCCCTTGTCCTGCCGATGTCAATCCTGGTCACGCAAAGCCGGATTAAGCGGGGAATCCATTCCTGGTCCGAGGTCTTCTACGGCGCGCTCCTGGGCGTCTTTATCGCCACGCTTGTCTTCCAGGTATTTCGTTTTCCGTAAAAAATAACGTAAAAAGGTTCATTATGGATAAATTACGCCGCGTCTTTCTGACCGGGCTCCTGGCCCTGGTTCCAATTTCCGTTTCCGTCTGGGTTCTCTTTTCCCTGACCCGATGGCTGGAAAATATTCTGGGACCGCTCTTTAAGAACGTTCTCAAGGAATCCTACATCCCGGGTGTGGGAATCATTTCCCTGCTTCTGATTATCCTGCTGGTCGGTTACGTAGGCGGTAATTTTATCGGTAAGCGTCTCATGAAATATTTATCCGGCCTCCTGGAAAAGTTGCCGCTCTTCAATAGAATCTACCTGACCGTCAAAGGAATCAGCGATTCCGTCTTCAGCGCGCAACACCAGAAGTTCTTTGAAGCCGTAGTAATGGTGCCTTTTCCTTACCCGGACTGTCAAACCATCGCTTTTGTCACCGCAGTGCCCAAAGAACTGGGACCGGACCAGGTGGGTGTTTTTGTGCCGACCCCACCCAACATCGCCAACGGCTTTTATCTCATCTATCCCAGGAAAAACGTCAAGTTTCTGGATATGTCGGTGCAGGAAGGGATAAAACTGGTGCTTTCCATTGGGATTTCCAGCCGGGGAAAGAAGAACGATGAGACAGGTAAAAGCAAATGAAATTGGCAGGCGTATAGCAGAATTGGCGCGGGAGGCAAACTTCATTTTCCCGGAAATTCTTATCCGCTTGATTGACCAGGCCGTTGAGGTAGAGGAGAAACCGATTGCCAAACAAGCGCTCTCCGCAATCCTGGCCAACATCCGCCTGGCGAAAAAGATGCCCCTGCCCCTCTGCCAGGATACCGGGATGGTTGAGGTCTTCCTGGAAATAGGCAGCGAGGTTAAGGTTGACCTAAAACCTTTTTTCTGCCTGGAAGACGTCGTCTCGGAAGGAGTCGCGGCCGCCTACCAAAAATATTTTCTCCGGCTTTCCATCGTTGACCCGCTGACCAGAAAAAATACCGGCACCAATGCGCCGGCGGTGGTGCACGCCCGGCTGGTGTCCGGGGACAAGATAAGGATTCACCTGCTGGTCAAGGGTTTCGGTTCGGAAAATATGGGAAAGGTAATAAATCTTTCACCTGGTTCCGGCCGGCCGGAGGTTGAGAATTTTGTCGTGAAGTGTATGGAAGAAGCCGGAAGCCGGCCCTGTCCGCCGGTCTTCATCGGCGTCGGAATCGGCGGCACAATGGAAAAAGCGGCGCTGCTTGCCAAAGAAGCGCTTCTTTACCCGGAAGAACTGACCACGCCGAACAAGGACAAGGAACTGCGGGCGCTGGAACAAAACGTCCTGCGCCGGGTAAACAACTCCTGCATCGGGCCGGCCGGCTTAGGCGGCAAGACCACTGCCCTGGCGGTCCGAGCCAAGAAGTTTCCCACCCACATCGCCGGACTCCCGGTGGCGGTCAACATCTCCTGCTGGGCCCTGCGCGTCTCCCACGGAACAATCTAATGAGAAATTAGGAAGCTGTCCCTAATTTCCTAATTTCCCCAGATTTTCCGCAGTTCCGATTCAATCTGGCGCTGGCGGTCCGGGTGCAGAGAATACTTGGTTTTCTGGGTTTTATCCGAGGAAAAGGCCTTCTCTACAAATCCGGCCGGGTCAAGGGTGGCACAGCGGTGCTTTTTGGCAAAACGCTTAACCTCTCCGTCGGCGCTGACCACGGTGATGTCCGCGGGATTGCTACTCTCCGTAATCAGTTCTTCCATAACCTGGTCCGCGGTTGTGCCGCGGGAAAAGACTGTTTTTATTCCGGACGAGATCGGGGAAGGGGAATAACCGTCATTTTCTCCCCGGTAATGTGCCCCAGGCTCTACTGCTGGCCCGTCAAAAACAACCGTAATCCTGCTTTTTCCTTTTATCCGGCGCCGGGAGAATTCGGCCAGAAATTTCAAAAGCGCTTCCCGGCCAGCCGCCAGCCCTTTATGCTCTTCCGCCTGCAAAAAATCAACCTGCCGGATGAGGTTATAACCGTCAATTAACCAGTGCATAAAGTAGGGGCGGGGTTGCATCCCCCCTGACAAGGGGGGCGAGGGGGGTTACATCCTCGCCCGCGAGAGGGGACTCCCCCCTGATAAGGGGGGCGAGGGGGGTTATCGTTGACATGAAGCATCACAACAGCGGGAGATAGGTTTTAATCTCGTAATCGGTCACCTGGGTGCGGTATTGGTCCCACTCTATCTTCTTGTTGGCGATAAACTGCTCAAAGATGTGTTCACCCAGGGCCTTGCGCACCAGACCGCTCTTCTCGGTCAGCATGATGGCTTCAATGAGACTGCCCGGCAGGCTGGGTATATTGCGGCGCTTCCTCTCCGGCTCATCCATCCGGTAGATATCCTCTTCCACCGGTTCCGGCAGGGACAGCTTCTTTTCAATCCCGTCCAATCCGGCGGCCAGGATAACGCTGAAGGCAAGGTAGGGGTTGCAGGCCGGGTCCGGGCTGCGGAATTCCACGCGGGCGGCAGTTCCTTTGCCGTGCCGGAAAGCCGGAATGCGCAGGAGGCTGCTGCGGTTGTGTTGCGCCCAGGCGATGTAAACCGGCGCTTCATAACCGGGCACCAGCCGCTTGTAAGAATTAACCCACTGGTTGCAGACGGCCGTGATTTCCCGGCAGTGGGTCAGGATTCCGGCGGCAAAATGGCGGGCGGTGGCGGAAAGAAGAAACGGGTCCCCGGCGTCAAAAAAGGCATTCTTCCCGCCTTTGAATAAAGACGTGTGGACGTGCATCCCGCTTCCATTTTCACCAAAGACGGGCTTGGGCATGAAAGAAGCGCTGTAGCCATACTTCCGGGCCACTTCTTTGGTGATGACTTTGAGCGTCAGCAGATTGTCAGCCATGGTCAGGGCGTTGTCGTAGTGGGGCGCGAGCTCTGACTGGCTGGGCGCTACTTCGTGGTGGCTGCAGTCAATCGCGATGCCCATCTCTTCGGCCAGGCGAATCGTCTCCTGCCGCAGGTCCGAAGCCAGGTCCCGGGGCGCAAAATCAAAATAGCCGCCCTGGTCAATCGGCTCGGTACTGTTGGGCTTGAAATAAAAATACTCTAATTCCGGGCCGACCTTGAATTCAAAACCTTGTTTCTTGGCCCGGTCCAGCAACTTCTTTAAGGCCAGCCGGCCGTCGCCCGGATAACCCTTCCCCTCCGGGGTCAGGATATCGCAAAAGAGGGCGGCCACCTTCTCCTCCGGATGGGAACACCAGGGCAGGATGCGAAAGGTCATCGGCTCCGGCTTCAAAAGGAGGTCGCTTTCGTAAATACGGGCGAAACCCTCTACCGAGGAGCCGTCAAAACCGATGCCTTCTTCCAGCGCTTTCTCCAGTTCCCGGTCCCGGATGGTGACCGACTTCAACTGCCCCAGGATATCTACAAACCAGAGGTTGATGAACTTGATCTTCTCTTCCGTCGCCTGCTTCAGTATCTTTTCCGTTTCTTTCATGCGCCTCCCGTATAAGGTAGGGGTCGGATTCATCCGACCCGCGGGCGCGATGAATCGCGCCCCTACAAGCGACCCTTAAAGGGTCGCACTACATTACATTTTGCAAATGACTTACCGCGTCCGCGCACTTCGGACAAAGGTCCGGGTACTTGGAACTCTGGCCGATTTCACCGCTGTGCACCCAACAGCGCGGACATTTGGGCAAATTGGTCCGGCTCACTGTTATTTCCGGTTCGGAACCTTCTGGTTTTGCTGAAATCTCCGTCTCGGAAACGATTAATAATTCCTTCAGGTATTTTTCCAGCATTAATGGTGAAAATCTGGATAGAAGCTCCGGATTAACTTTAATTTCCACCTTCGCTTCCAAACTACTCCCAATTTTGCCTTTGGCGCGTACTTCTTCTATTGTTTTCAGAACCTCTTTGCGTAAACTGAAAAATTCGCCGTAGGCGGTGATAAGCGCTTCGTCCTTAAACTCCTTGAAGTCCTCGTGTAAGTGAAGATGGATGCTTTCCAGATCTGACCCTTTTTGGTGGGGCAGGTATCGCCAGGCCTCTTCCGCGGTGAAGACTAAAATTGGCGCCAGGAGACCTATCAGCAGCCGGCCGGCGTGGTAGAGCGCGGTCTGGCCGCTGCGCCGCTCCACAGCATTTTTGGAATAGGTGTAGAGCCGGTCTTTCAGAATATCAAGGTAGAAAGCGGAAAGGGTCAGGTTGCAGAACTCGTAAATCTGTCCGGCAACCCGATAAAAAGAAAAGTTTTGGTACCCGGCAGACGCCTCTTCCTGGAACCGGCTTACCTCGGCCAAAGCCCAACGGTCAACCGGCAGAAGGTTTTCCTTTTGAACCGCGTGTGTGTCAGGGTCAAAATCAGAGAGGTTTCCCAAGATAAAACGGAGCGTGTTCCGGATGGTCCGATACTGCTCGGCCACAACCTTGAAACCGTGCAGGCTGGTTTTAATATCGGAACCGTAATCCTGGCTGGCCGCCCAGAGCCGGATGATGTCCGCGCCAAACTCCTTTAAAACCTCTTCCGAGGTGATTACGTTACCCAGGGACTTGCTCATCTTCCGACCGGACTCGTCAACCATAAAACCGTGGGTGAGGACCTGGCGGAAAGGCGCCTTTCCCCTGGTTGCCATAGAAGTAATCAAACTGGTCTGAAACCAGCCCCGGTGCTGGTCGCTGCCTTCCAGGTACAGGTCAGCCGGGTAATGGCCGGCTCTTTCCAGAACGCCGGCCCAGGAGACGCCGGAGTCAAACCAGACGTCAATAATGTCTTTTTCTTTTTCCAGCCGGTTGCCGCCGCAGGGGCAGGCAACACCATCCGGCACAAAATATTTTGCTTCCTTTTGAAACCAGGAGTCAGAACCTTCCCGGCTGAAGACCTCGGCAATCCGGTCAAAAACGTTTCTTTCCATCAACGGCTTGCCGCAGTCCTGGCATCGGATAATCGGAACCGGCACACCCCAGTGACGCTGACGGGAAAGGCACCAGTCCGGCCGGGTCTCAAGCATACCGGCCATCCGCTTCTGGCTCTCCGGAGGCAAAAACTTGATTTCTTCCGTTACTTTTATCAACCGCTGGCGCAGGTCCTGGTGGTCAACGTTAAGAAACCATTGGTCGGTAGCGCGAAAGATGACCGGGTTTTTACAGCGCCAACAGGTCGGATAATTATGGCTTATCTCTTCCGAAAAAAGAAGGAGGTTGTTATCACGCAACTTCTGCACAATTAGGGGGTTGGCGTCCCAGACCGAAAGACCATCCCACTCCGAGACCTCAGCGGTGAAATGGCCGGTTTCGTTAACCGGAGAGAGCACCGGCAGACCATACTCCTTCCCCACCAGAAAGTCCTCCTCGCCGTGGCCCGGCGCACAGTGGACGATACCGGAACCGTCTTCCGCGGAAACAAAGTCTGCGGCGAGGACCGGCACCCTGCGCTCCAAAAACGGGTGTTTCGCCAAAAGGGTGGTCAGCGCCTCGCCTTTCAGGTTCGCTTCCCGGCGTACCGCCTTTTTGCCGGCCTTGCCGAAGACAACCGGAATAAGGTTTTCGGCGAGGATGATATTTCGGCCTTCAAATTCCACCAGGCTGTAATTAAGTTCGGGATGAACGAGAAGGGCAACGTTTGCCGGAAGCGTCCAGGGCGTGGTGGTCCAGACAAGAAAGAAAGCGTTTTCGGCGCTGGACAAAACTTTCTGCGGGTCCTCAACCACCGGAAAGAAGATGTAGATAGAATCTGTTTTTAAGTCTTTATACTCAATCTCCGCCTCGGCCAGCGCGGTTTCGCAGTGGGTGCACCAATAAATGGGCCGCTTGCCCCGGTAGATGTATCCGGAAAGAGCCAGGTCGGCAAATATTCTTACTTCCTGCGCCTCATATTCCGGCCGCAGGGTCAGATAAGAGTTGTTCCAATCTCCGTAAACGCCCAGACGCTGAAATTCCTTCTTCTGAATTTCCACAAACTTCTTCGCGTATTCCGCGGCCTCTTTCCGAAAGGAGACCGGGTCCACCTCGGCTTTTTTCCGGCCGGACTTTTGCATAACCTGGTGCTCAATCGGCATGCCGTGACAGTCCCAGCCGGGCCGGAACGGCGTCTGTTTGCCGTCCCTCATCTGACTGCGCACGGCGACGTCCTTCAGAATTTTGTTGAAGGCGGTGCCCAGATGAATGTGTCCGTTGGCGTAAGGCGGGCCGTCATGCAGTATAAAACGCGGCCCTTTGGCGTTCAAATCCGCCATCTTCCGGAAAATATCCTTCTCTTCCCAGAACCTTAACATCTCCGGCTCGCGCTGAATTAGGTTGGCGCGCATCGGAAAATCGGTCCTGGGCAAATTTACGGTTTTGCTGTAATCCATAATTCCAATCTTTCTTTTCTTTCTTTAATCCAACCCGGGTGAATTCTCCCCGGCAAGTTGTGCGGAAGGCAGAAAGACAGCGGTTGGGGTTCCCGAAAGTGGGAAACCAAGCGTTTATCTTGGAGGGCTCCCCTTGAGGGAAACCCTTACCGCTGTTTCTGCCGGAGCACTGTCTGAAGCCGGGGAGAATTCACCCGGGTCTACACCGTCATCTTTTCCAGCCGGGCAATCCGCTCTTCAACCGGCGGGTGGGTGGAAAAGAGCGAAAGGAGGCCGCGGCCGGAAAACGGCTTTACGATAAAGAGGTGGCTGGTCGCCGGGTTGACGTTGCGCATCGGCCGGCGTTTTCCGGCTGTTTCCAGTTTGCGCAGGGCGTTGGCCAGAAAAATCGGGTTGCCGGATAGTTTCGCGCCTCCGGAGTCAGCTATGTATTCCCGGCTGCGGCTTACCGCCATCTGAACCAGCAAGGCGGCAATCGGCGCCAAAATTGCCATCACTAACACTCCGGCTAAGGAAAGAGCGTTCCCCTGCCGGTCCCGGTCTCCGCCGCCGAACATAGCGGCCCACTGAACCATCCGGGCCAGAAAGGTAATGGCCGCGGCCAGGGTGGCCGCGCAGGTGGCAATGAGAATATCCCGGTTCTTAACGTGCGAAAGTTCGTGGGCCAAAACACCCTTAAGTTCCTGCTCGCTTAAAAGGTCCAGGATGCCGGTGGAGACCGCAACCGCGGCGTGGTTCGGGTCCCGGCCGGTCGCAAAAGCGTTGGGGTTGTCGGACTGGTAGATATAAACTTTAGGCATCGGAAGATTGTCCAGCATTGCTAATTCCTTCACGGTGCGGTAAAGAACCGGCGCCTCGTCCGGCAAAACCTCTTTGGCGCGGTACATCGCCAGCACCATCTTATCGCTGAACCAGTAGGCGAAAAAGTTAAGCGCCAGCGCGATAACCAGCGCGATGACCGCTCCGCTTTTGCCCCAGATGCCGCCGACCCAGACCAGGATTGCGGTCAGAACACCTAACAAAAGAATTGTTTTTAGTTGGTTGTTCATATTTTTCACACCCCTTTAATGTTTTGTAGGGGCGCCATTTATGGCGCCCGCGGGGCGGGGACTCCCCCCTGACAAGGGGGGCGAGGGGGGTTATCGTTACACCCCCGCCCACATCGGGAGGGGGCACAGCCCCTCCCCTACGCAAGACACAAACTACAACTTGAATTACATCAAGGTTTTGGGATATTATATCATAATCGTGGAGAAAGACGCCTTCGGGCTTTTCCGGAAAAAGGTCAAGCCGGAGATTGATTCCGTGGAGACGATGTTTCGGCGCCAATTATCGGAGGAGCCGGAAGGTCTGGTCGGAGACCTGCGCAAGGCAGAAGTCTGGTACGCGCGA
Organism: Candidatus Omnitrophota bacterium; assembly: GCA_018829455.1. GTDB lineage: Bacteria > Ratteibacteria > UBA8468 > MWAK01 > MWAK01 > JAHJUB01. Next base: position 1,630 of record JAHJUB010000129.1, on the reverse strand, counting down.
CTGCAGACCATCATGGCTCTCTCCGAAACCTACCTTGACCTGGCGGAAAACGCCAGGATGCCCTGCAAGGAGAAGCTAACCGAGATGGAACGGGAAAAACTGCTTACTTCCCGGGTGGCGTCCGAGCGTTTCCTGCGCGACCGGGTCGCCGGGCTGCTGGAAGCGCTGAAGACCCGGATTCTGCTCGGCCAGACCCTTTTAAATTATTACCGGGACGTCCATTTCTCCGAAAGAGGACGGCCGGCGCACAAATAACCGCTAAAAACACTGTCATTCCCGCGTGTCGTAGGCGGGAATCCACATCTTAAAGGAAGGGGCTCCGCCTTCGCCAAGGCTACGGCGGACGCAGTCCGCCCCTTTGTTGTCATTCTAACCCTTGAGTGAAACGAAGGGGAAGAATCTCGTTTTAATGTAGGGGAGGGGCTACGTCCCCTCCCGACGTAGGTAGCCGCAGACCCGCCTTCGCTAAAGCTACGGCGGATAAACTTTAGCCTGCGTTGCCATTTTGGTTTGCGCGGTTAAAGAAGTAAAAGGTATAATTAAACAACAAAATGTCATTCCCGCTCGTGGTAAGCGGGAATCCAAAACGTTTTTTGCCGGGATAGCTCAGGCGGTAGAGCGAAGGACTGAAAATCCTTGCGTCCCCAGTTCAACTCTGGGTCCCGGCACCGTGTTCCCCTTGATCTTTTTTGACACGCACAGCCACCTTAACTTTCCCCAGTTTGAGGCCGACCTTCCTTCGGTTGTAGAACGGGCGCGCCAAAACAAGGTCTCGGATATTCTGGTAGTGGGGACTGATGCCGAAAGCAACCGGAAAGCGGTCCGGATTGCCTCAGAGTATAACCTTTGGGCTGCGCTGGGCCTCCACCCGTCCGAAATAGAGACAGACAACCCGGCGCTCCCCGGGATTAAAGAGTTATTACCCAACAACCGGGTGGTTGCCATCGGCGAAATCGGCCTTGACTATGCTTTTCGTAGGGGAGGGGTTATATCCCCTCCCGAAAAAGAAAGGCAAATTGAGGTCTTCCGGTTTTTGTTGAAGACTGCTATCGAGATTAATCTGCCGATAATCATCCACAGCCGCGATGCGGCCGAGGACACCCTGAACGCCCTGCGACAGGCCGGCCCGGCGCAAGGCGTCTGGCACTGTTTCAGCGGCGACGTAAAACTGGCGGAGGAAATCCTGGGTTTGGGTTTCTTTATCTCCTTTACCGCCAACATCACCTATCGGAAAAACGAATCGCTGAGGCAAGTCGTCCGGGCTGTCCCCCTGGAACGGCTCCTGCTGGAAACCGACTGCCCGTTTATGCCGCCGGAAGGCAAGCGGGGCCAGCGGAACGAACCGGCCTACATTCCCTTGCTGGCAAAGGCGATTGCGGAAATTAAACAGGCCGATATAGCAGAAGTTGCCGAAAAAACTTACAACAACAGTCGCGCCCTGTTCTTAAACAGCGATTTTCACAGAAGTATAAGCGTCATTAAATAATCCCTCTTTTTATCTTACCATAAGCTGTATATCCCGAAGCTGTATATCCCGCACAAATAAACAACCTTCCGATTTCAATCCTGAAAAAATATAGTGTAATTATGACGCTTATAGGTATTAAAAGACGGTTATTATTTTTCAATT
>JAHJUB010000128.1 GCA_018829455.1 Candidatus Omnitrophota bacterium | reverse complement strand
TGAAACGCAGTCTTTCCAAAAATCAGCCGCTGCGAATTAAGTACGGCATCGACCCGACTGCGCCGGAACTGCACCTGGGCCACTCGGTCCCCATCCGTAAATTGCGCGATTTCCAGAACCTCGGCCACCGGGTAATCTTCCTGGTGGGCGATTTCACCGCGCTGATCGGTGACCCGACCGGAAGAATTGAAACCCGTCCCGTTTTATCGCCAGAAGAAATAAAACAAAACTTACAAACCTATCAAGCACAGGCGGGTAAACTCCTTGACCTGAAAAAAACCGAATTTGTCCTCAACTCCTCCTGGCTGGAAAAACTGAACTTAAAAGAGGTGATTAAACTAACTTCTTCTTTCACCGCGGCCCAGATGCTGGAACGGGAAGATTTCAGTCAGCGTTACCAAAACGGCAACCCGATTTCCATCCAGGAATTCATCTACCCTTTGATGCAAGGCTACGACTCGGTTGCCTTAAAAAGCGACGTTGAGGTTGGCGCGACCGAACAGAAATTCAACCTGCTGGCGGGACGAACCATTCAAGGGGTTTTTGGAATGGAAAAACAGGTAGTCATCACCGTCCCCATCCTGGAAGGAACCGACGGGGTCCGCAAGATGAGCAAGACCTATGACAATTATATTCCTATCACGGCGCAACCCGGAGAGATGTTCGGAAAACTGATGTCCATCCCGGACGCTCTGATGGGAAGATACTTCCGGTGCCTGACCTCGGTTTCGGAAGAGGAGATAAAGGAAATTCTGTCCGGCCACCCCAAAGAAGCCAAAGAACGGCTTGCTTTTGAAGTTACCTCTTTTTATCACGGAAATGATTCCGGCCATTTAGCGCAAAGCGAATTCAACCGTATTTTCAGCCAGAAGAAAGCGCCGACCGAAGTAACCGAATGGACGTATCATGCAGCCGACAAACTCCAGCAGATAATCCATACACTCGCCCTGAATTCCTTGATCCCCAGCGTAAGCGAAGGAAAGCGACTTCTTAAAAATGGCGGCATTAAAGTGAATGGCGAAAAGGTAATTGATGGCGGATTCGTATTAACGCCACCCAACAGTTACACCATTAAAGTGGGGAAACTGCTCTTCCTGAAACTGGTTTACAAACCAAAACGATAACTGTTACATTGTGATATTGTTTAATTAAACAATTGGGGATAAGATGATTAAAATCAGCGTGGCGAACCAGAAAGGCGGCGTCGGTAAAACAACCATCGTATTTCACCTGGCCCACGTCTGGGCCGGACAAGGAAAGAAGGTCCTGTGCGTGGATATGGACCCCCAGGGAAACCTCTCCAGTTCTTTCTGCCCGGAAGGGATACCGGAAAAATCACTGGTTTCCGCCGTATTCCGAAAGAAGAAACCGGAGGTCATGCGCACCGAAAGCGGAATTTATCTTGCGGCCTCGGATATCAGCCTGTCCATCCATGAAAAGGACCTGAGTCTCAAAAATTATTTCTGCCTTAAATCCTGGTTGGATTCGGTCAAGGACTTTGACGTCGTTTTGATTGATACGCCGCCTTCCCTGGGGCTTTTTACGGTCAACGCTCTCACCGCGGCTAACTTCGTTATCGCGCCGGTAGACGTCTCCATCTATGCCATCCGGGCGCTGACCGACCTGCAGAATTCCCTGAAAGAACTATCCGGGGTAGCCAAAAGCCCGAAACTGCTGGGTGTAGTCCTTTCCTCCTTTACCAAGTTCCACCGTTCCTCCAGAGCCATCCAGGAGCACCTTAACGAAGAATACAAGAAGCTCCTTTTTTCCACCGTCATTCCGAACTCAACCAAGGTAAAAGAAGCGCTTATTATGGGCGTTCCCGTCTGGAAAATTAAAGGAGATGTTTCCCGGGTAGAAAAATGTTTCCGCACGCTGAGCCGCGAAGTCCTGAAAAGAATTGAGAAAAAGAAAGGGGGCAGATAATGGCGAATAAACAGTTAACCGGATTGAAAGAAGGTCTAAAGAAAGGACAGGGCCGGACGATTATCTCGGCGGTCGGCGGCGCTAAAAAAATGGGTGATGACGCAGAAAAGGTCCACGCCCATTTTTATCTCTCGTCCTCCGTAATTGACCGCATGCGGGAATTCCAGGTGAAAAACCGGAAAGAATTTCCGAGGATTTCCCACGTCATCGAAGAAGCCTTAGAACAGTTCCTGAAACAGAAATAACCCGACGGAAGATTTTGAGTGATTGTTGTATTTCTTAATTATATAATTGTGTAATTAAACTAAAGCAACGGCTCATAATTTAAAAGATGGTTCGGAGGAAAGAAATGGCGAAGATTACCGAAGAACTGAGTTGTTACGGAAATCTGCTGGTGGAGAAGGGCCTGACTACCGGCCCCGGCGGAAACATCAGCGCCAGGGAAGGAGACACGGTTTTTCTTTCACCCAGCGGGTTCAGCCTGGCCGAAATCAAACCGCAAGACTGGGTTGTGGTCAACCTCAAGAACGGCAAGCGAATCGGTAAAGATAACGGGCTGCGGCCTACCTGTGAAATCTCAATGCACCTGGGCTGCTACCTGGCGCGTAAAGACATCAAAACGGTCGTTCATACCCATCCGATATTGGCGACCGCCCTGGCTACGGCCGGCGTGCAATTCAAGGGGCTCTTCCCGGATTTCGTGGCGCTGGTCGGTCCGGAAGCGCCGGTGCTTAACTATGTCGTTCCCGGCGGAGAAGAACTACGGAAAGCAGTTGTCCGGGAACTGAAGAAGGGGTATAACGCGGTTCTGCTTAAGAACCACGGCGCGGTAACCGTCGGCGAAAACCTTAAAGAGGCCTATTACCGAAGTCTGCTGTTAGAAGATGCGGCCCGGTTTATGATGGCAATCCTGTCCATCGGAAAAAAAATTCGCTATTTAAGCCCGGCGGAAGTAAAAGGGATTGAAAACCTGGAAGCGGAAGATTATCGCAAACTGCTCTTGAAAAAGATGTGAATAAGGTAGTGCGACCCTTTCAGGGTCGCCAAAAGTAGCGAGGCTGAAAGCCTCGCACTACATCAAAAACGGGGAGAAAAATGAAAGCAGCTCTTTTTTTAGGTCCGGAAGAGATGGAAATCAGGGAAATTCCAACCCCGAAAGCGGAAAAAGGAGAAGTGGTCATAAAAGTTAAGGCCTGCGCTATTTGCGGCACAGACCTGCGCACCTACCGTTTCGGACACAAGAAAGTAAAACCGCCCCAGGTAATCGGCCACGAAATTGCCGGTATCATTGAGGGAGTAGGGGAGGGGGTCAGCGGTGTTTCAGTTGGCGAACCGGTAACCGTGGTCACTTCGGTCGGCTGCGGAAAATGCCGGCTCTGCAAGGCCGGCCGGGAGAATATCTGCGCCAAGACCGAAGCCCTGGGCTATTTCTACCCGGGCGGATTTGCCGAATATATCAAAATTCCGGCCGAAAGCGTGGCCCAAAACAGTATTATCAAACTGCCGGCTTCCGTAAGTTTTGACGAAGGCGCGGTGGTGGAACCGCTTTCCTGCGCACTTAACGCCCAGACGTTTCTCAATATCCAAAAGGGCGACCGGGCCGTGGTCTTTGGAGCCGGACCCATCGGGCTGATGCACTTGGAACTGGCTCGGGCAAAGGGCGCGACCGAAACCTTCTTAATTGACATCAATTCCAAACGGCTGGCCAATTCTGCTCAGGTAGTTAAGATTGACCACCTGATTA
>JAHJUB010000127.1 GCA_018829455.1 Candidatus Omnitrophota bacterium | reverse complement strand
CGAGATTCTTCGCTTACGCTCAGAATGACACAATACTATGGAAAAACTTAAACTGGTAATCGTGGAATCTCCGGCCAAGAGCCGCACCATCAGCCGTTTTCTGGGTAAAGACTACCGGATTGTAGCCACGATGGGCCACATGCGGGACTTGCCCGCGGATAAATTTGCGGTTGACATTGAAAAAGGTTTTGAACCCACCTACGTAATTATGAAGGGCAAGAGCAAGACGGTCAGCGCCTTGCGCAAAGCCGCCGAGGGCTGCGGCAGCATCTTCCTGGCAACCGATGAAGACCGGGAGGGCGAGGCCATCGCCTGGCATACGGCTCACATCCTGAAGAAAGACCCGGCGGAGATGAAACGGGTCGCTTTTCACGAAATCACGTCGGAAGCGGTTAAAAACGCCTTTAAGAAACCGCGTGGCATAGACATCCGTCTGGTCAACTCCCAACAGGCGCGCCGGATCCTGGACCGGGTGGTCGGCTATACCTTAAGCCCGCTCCTGGGCCAGCGCATCAAAAAAGGCCTCTCCGCGGGACGGGTGCAGTCGGCTGCGCTGCGCATCCTGGTTGACCGGGAAAAAGAAATCCAGGCGTTCATATCGGAAAAATACTTTGTTATCTCCGCGGAACTTGCCCGGACGGAAAGTCCGGATTTTCCATTTACCGCCACCCTCTCCGGAAAAGATAACAAGAAATTCCCCAAGCCCGGAATTAAAGGGAGGGACGAAGCGGAAAAAATTACCGCCTTCCTGCAGGTAAACCCGTTGCTGGTGGACTCCATCCGCCAGGAAGAAAAAAAAGAATATCCCCAGCCGCCTTTTACCACCAGCACCCTGCAGCAGGAGGCCGGCCGGCGGCTCAACCTGCCGGGGACCCGGACGATGTCCATCGCCCAGGAGTTATACGAAGGCGTGGACCTGGGACCGCAGGGCGCCGAGGGTTTAACCACCTACCACCGCACCGATTCCCTGACAATTGCCGCCAGCGCCCGCGAGGAAGCCGGCCGGTTCATCAAAGAAACGATGGGCAGCCAGTACCTTCCGGACCGGCCGCCGGTTTACCGAACCAAGAGTAAAATGGCGCAGGAAGCGCACGAAGCCATCCGACCGACCAGCGCTCTCCGGACCCCGGAAAACGTGGCGGCTTTCCTCACCCCTTTTCAGTTAAAAGTTTACACTCTGGTCTGGGAGAGGTTTGTGGCCAGCCAGATGGCCGCAGCGCGGGTAGACCTCACCAAAGTCAGGATAGAATGCGGCCCCTATTTCTTTGACCTGGAGGGTCAGGTTCTGAAATTTGACGGGTACCGGAAAGTAATCGGTTCCGCGAAAAAAGAGAACGCGCTGCCTCCCCTGGTCCAGGGAGAGCGGATTGACGGCCGTAAGTTTGAAATAGAAGGAAAAGAAACCCAGCCGCCGGACCGATACAGCGAAGCCGGCCTGATTAAAGCGATGGAAAAGTTCGGCATCGGCCGGCCATCCACTTACGCCCCAACCATAAATACGCTCCTGTCCCGAAAATACGTAAACCGGGAGAAAAAAATTCTGGCGCCTGACCCCCTGGGTGTCCTCATCATTGACTTCCTGGTCCAACAGTTCCCGGAAGTGATTAACCTGGAATTTACCGCCCAAATGGAAAAAAAACTGGATAAGGTGGCTGAAGGTAAGGAAGACTGGCGTGAAGTCCTGTCTGATTTTTACAAACCATTTGACAAAGCGATGAAACAAGCCGAAAAGAGTCTGGTAGTTTCCAAAGAAGTCTGCCCCAAGTGCGCAGGAAAACTTCTCCTGAAAAAGGGAAAATACGGCGCCTTCTGGAGCTGTGAAAATTATCCAAAATGCCAGTACAGCAAAAACATGCTGGAGAAGCAGACTTTCGGCCCGCCAAAATATACGCCGGGAAACAAAACAGAAGGGAGCGCCGGAAAAGGGGCTGCGGAGGACCTGTCCGCCGAAGCCTTGGCGCAGGCGGAAATCAAGATTGAGGAAAAGTGCCCCAAGTGCGGCGGAAACCTTACCTTAAGGCAGAGCCGGTTCGGCAAGTTTTTGGGCTGCGCCGCCTACCCGAAGTGTAAATTCACCAAACCGTATAAACCGTGATGTATTGACCAAACCCCCCTGAGAAGGGGGGCGAGGGGGGTTATCGTTACATCCCCGCCCGTGCAATGACCAATGGAACTCAAGGAAATAAAAGATAGTTTTGCCGGGCTGGCCGCCTCCCTTGAACAGTTAGCGGTTAAAATTGACCTGGAAGCAAAACGCAAAAAATTATCCGTCCTGGAAACCCAGACCCGGCAGAAGGGCTTCTGGGATGACCCGGAATGCAACCGCGTCATAGCGGAAATGAAGACGCTCCGGGAAGACGTTAACGCCTTCCAGGAACTGAAAAAACAAGAACAGGACTCTTCGGCCATTCTGGAACTGTTATCGGAAGAATCAGACGAAAAACTACAGGTAGAGGCGGAATCGCTGTTAAAGGAACTCTCCGGGAGAATACAGGAACTGGAAATAAGAGTCCACTTTTCCGAACCAACCGATAAACAACCGGCAATCCTGATTTTCCATGCCGGCGCCGGCGGGACCGAATCCTGCGACTGGGTTGCGATACTGGTCCGGATGTACAGCCGCTTCGTGGCCAGAAGGGGTTGGAAACTGGAAACGGTTGACATGCTTGCCGGCGAAGAGGCCGGCCTGAAAAGGGTTACCCTGATTGTAACCGGAGAATTCGCTTACGGATACCTGAAACACGAGGCCGGGGTGCACCGGTTGGTGCGTATCTCCCCTTTTGACGCCAACCGCAGACGCCACACCTCATTCGCCTCTCTTTCCATCATACCGGAACTGCCGCCGGAAGCAAAGATTGAGATTAAGGATGACGATATTGAGGTGCAGACCTTCCGTTCCGGCGGCGCCGGCGGCCAGAACGTCAACAAGTTGGAAACTGCCGTCCGGATTATTCACAAACCCAGCGGCATCGTGGTTGCCTGCCAGATTGAGCGCACCCAGCATAAAAACCGGCAAAACGCCCTCCGAATTTTAAAGAGTAAATTATATCAAATACAGGAGGATGAAAAACGCAAAAAAGCGAAACTGCAGCGCCAGGAGGCCGGAGAGGCCTCTTTCGGAAGCCAGATACGCTCCTACGTTCTCCAGCCGTACCAGTTAATCAAAGACCACCGCACCGGATACGAAGCCGGCAACGTGGACGCGGTGCTGGACGGAGAACTGGATGGATTTCTGGAAGCGGAGTTAAAATCCCTGTAGGGGCGAAGGTATATGTATAATTGATATAATTGGGGACACCATACTAATTATTCGGCTTTGTCCCAAAGTTGTTTGAGCGAAATAATTAGTATGGTGTCCCCAATTTAATCAACAACGGCGCGAGGTAAAAAGACCCGCAGATACAGAGTAAATCATCATTTTTTAACCCTTTTTTTGCCTCCCGAAGCGCATCCTTCGGCTCCAAAATCACCCGGCATTCCTTGCTCTTGTAAATCCGGCAAAAACTATCCGCCAATTCTTTTGGCTCCCGCGCCCGGTTAGAATAGGGCCGGGTAAAAAAGAACCGCTTCCCGTAATCCCCGAGATATTTCAGCATCGGCAAATAATCCTTGTCCTCCAAAACCCCGAAAAGGAAGGTTGGTTTCCGTCCTGGATAAAGGCCGGCGAGGTTGGCGACCAGAGTTTTGATTG
>JAHJUB010000168.1 GCA_018829455.1 Candidatus Omnitrophota bacterium | reverse complement strand
GAGGAGGAAGATATCCAGGAATCGACAATTGAAAAAACGGGTCGAGGAAATTAAAACTGCGATACGCATGAGTCAAGCGTAGACTTGACCCCTTTTTGACCCCTTTTCAAGTTTGTTTTTGTGCTCTTTTAAGCGTCTTTCAAGATTTGTCGTAATCCCGGTGTATAATGCATTTTTTTCATTTCTTAACATATATACCGTCCAGAATGTTTTATTCAAATGATTCTTTATCATCCGTTTGCTTGGCCGGTTTGATTTTTTTTAAATAGCTTGTTGCGTATCCGTTGCAGAAGATCCGAAATCTCGGAGATTCCCAGAATATGACCGGCAGCAATAAACAGTGCAAGAAAAAGTGTTCCTATGATCAGGCAGACAAGAAAGCTGCCGGGCAGTGTCAGTACATCGAAACCGGAAAGAACGGTTTTGCGGAACCATTCCAGACACAGGCCCATCGCAGTGCTTAAAGCGATGATTTTAATATAGAATTTTTGTACCCTGGGATATTCCCTGTTCTGGCTTTTTTTGTTCCAGATAGTGTAAAGCATCAGAACCTGGACAATGGCAGCCAGGGAAATAGCCAGGGCAAGCCCCTGCGGCCCAGTTTTCTGCATTCCGAAATAATAGAGAGGCAAGCTCAATATTACGGCAATGGTCCCATAAACAGCAGGGAAGAGGGTGTTCTGGATCGCAAAAAAACCTCTGATCACAACTGTCTGGGCGGCAAATGCAAACGCACCGGCCATGATGAATACCAGTACGTTGGATGTCAGGGCTGTTGCGGATGCATCAAACCGTCCCCGTTGAAACAGAATCAAGATGACTTCATGGCGAAGTACCATGAATAAAACGGAAAACGGAATTACCAGTGCCAGATAGCGAAGGGTACCATTTAACAGCCGGTTCATTTCAGTCAGCTTGTTTTCCGCCGCCAGGCGGGCCATAAACGGAAAAGACGCCACCCCCACGGCCTGGCCGAAAAAACCCACCAAAAGGAGCATGACCCGCAGGCTGTAATTTAGCACCGCAATGCTGCCTTCGGGAAGAAAAGATCCGAAATATTTGAGAAAAAATTCCGTTGAAAATGTCATAGTCAGCCCCAGCATCAGGGGCAGGGTCAGCAGGATATATTTTTTCAAATCCGGATGCGTAAAATCAAAAAGAAGGGAAAATTTCATGCCCACGCGTTTGGCGCCCCAGACTTGTAAGGCAAAATTCCCGATAAATGACCCGGCCAGAACTCCCCAGGAAAACCCCGCCATTCCGAATTTTTTAAACATGAGCATGCCGCCGGCAATGATTCCGGCATTATAGATCAGGGGGGCGAGGGCCGGGACAGCAAACTTTTCTTTGGCAAACTGGACCGCAGTCAGCATGCCGCCGATGAAAAAGAAAAGCTGGGCCGGCAGGATAATCCGGGTCATGTGAATCGCGTCCGCCTTCACCACCGGATCTTTTATGCCGGGTGCGATAATGCCGATCAGTTCAGGGGTTAACCACTCACCGATTACAATCAAAAACAGAAGCAGGCTGCCAAACCCGGTAAGAATGATGGAAAAGACCTTCCATCCCTCTGTTTCCCGGCCTTCAGCCAGATATCGGGAGAAAATAGGGATAAAGGTCACGGACAAAAAACCGCTGGCAACAATGTGATTTAAAATTTCTGGCATTACAAAGGCAATCTGATAGGCGTCAACCGAGGCTTCAGCACCCCCGGCATAGGCAATGACTATTTCCCGGCAAAGCCCGATCACCCGGCTTAAGAAAACCGATGCCATCATAATCAAAGAGGCGATTCCGACTTTCTGATATAAAGATTTTGATGCAGGTTTCGTTTTCAATCAACCGCTGCTCATAGGAAATTTATGCTATCGATATACAGACTGAAAAAATTTTTAACATTTTATGAACATGATATCAATGGCAGCATTCGATTTATGTTAAAGGGGTCACCCATTAAAGGGCTTGTCAAGAGAAAAAACACCTCTCCATTGAAAAAAATCGCTCTTTTTCCACTTGCCAAATACATCCGCACCAGTCACCCATCAGGATCAAGGTCGATAAAGAGTCCCATACTTAACAATTAAGGAGGTTTCATAGAAAATGGAAAATGAGGGACGGTCATAGGAAAATAAGTAAATTGACATGGTGAAGGTGATGTGGTAGGAAATACACATGCCCAGATTAGCCCGATTGGACGCACCCGGCGTGCT
>JAHJUB010000242.1 GCA_018829455.1 Candidatus Omnitrophota bacterium | reverse complement strand
GGCATGGGGGGGGCGACGCAGCGCCAGCCGCGCTCACGCCGTGGCCAGGATTACGAGCACCCGGTGGAGATTACTCTGGAAGAGGCATATCGGGGGACGACGCGAGTTCTGCAATTGGATAGCAGGCGCTTGGAAGTGAAGATCCCCGCTGGCGTGACCACTGGGTCCCGTGTTCGCGTACGTGGTGAAGGTGGGCCAAGCGTTGGAGGGGGGCCAAAAGGGGACTTCTACTTGGCGATCAAGGTTGCCCCGCATTCTGTCTTCCAGCGGGAAGGAGATGATCTACGCTGTCAGGTGGTTGTTGATATCTACACGGTTGTCCTAGGAGGCGAGGTCAGAGTTCCGACGCTCAGAAGTGCCGTGGAGCTCAAAGTCCCGCCTGAAACGCAGAGTGGACGTGCTTTCCGCTTGCGTGGGCAGGGGATGCCTCGGCTGAAGCATCCTGAGGAGCATGGCGATTTGTATGCCGAGATCCGAGTTGCCATTCCCAAGAGCCTGACTGATAAGGAGAAGGTGCTGTTCGAGGAGCTGGCCGCCCTGCGGGGATAAGGCCTGACCAAGATGATAGAGAGGAGCCTACGAAGGATGAAGAAACTTGGAATAGTACTAGCAATTGGTCTTCTTACACTGAGCACGTTGGGATGTGGCCTGTGCGGCCTCTTTGGAAGTAGGCCAGATATTCTCAACGTTCCCAGCCCGACAGTCCCTGGTCGAGAGGTTCCCACTCCCAGGACAGGGGTTCTTGTTGCGACTCCGACACCCTTGTCACCGGAGTTCTATGTCGAGCTGGCCAGCGACGAGGAGTTGCTCATCAATTTGTATAAGCGGGTAAACTTGGCGGTGGTGAATATCCGAGTCGTCAAACTGGTGGAGTTCCCGGAGATCCCTGACTGGCCCGAAGGTTAGGATTTCTACCAACAGGGACAGGGGTCCGGCTTCGTCCTGAACACCGATGGATACATCGTCACTAACAATCACGTCATATCAGGAGCTGAGGAAGTAGATGTTGTCTTCCATGACGGAACCATCGTGAGCGCCAGCATTATTGGCACGGATCCCGATAGCGACCTGGCGGTGTTGCAGGTTGACGTGTCGCCCGACTGGTTGACCTCTGTTGAACTTGGGAACTCGGATGAGTTGCAGGTGGGGCAAAGGGCTGTGGCTATTGGCAATCCCTTTGGCCTGAACGGCACGTTAACTGTAGGCATTATCAGCGGCCTGGGGCGTACTTTGCCGCTGGGACACATCTCCGAACAGGTTGGAGGAAGATTCTCCATTCCGGAAGTCATCCAGACTGATGCCGCGATCAACCCGGGGAACTCTGGTGGACCGCTTCTGGATTCCTATGGCGCGGTCATCGGCATCAACACGGCCATCAACTCCGAAGGAGGGACTAATTCGGGTGTAGGCTTTGCGGTGCCGGTCAATACGATCAAGCGCGTGATACCCAGGCTGATCTCAGAGGGGTATTACCCCTATCCTTGGCTGGGTATCACGGGCCGTGACCTGAGTCAAATTGACGTGGATGCAATGGATCTGCCTGTGGATCGCGGCGCGTTGGTTGTAGCGGTCACGCCTGACGGCCCCGCAGACCTGGCCGGGATTCGTGCTGGCGACGAGGAGTACGAGACTAAGTACGGGAAGCTTCTCGTCGGAGGAGACGTGATTACTGCGATAGATGACTCCCCTGTGCAGGATTTCGACGATCTGCTTGAGTACCTCTTGAGCGAGACACGGCCGGGCCAAAGAGTGCTATTGACTATCATTCGTGAGGGCGAGGAACTGAGTGTACCGGTGGTTCTACAGGAAAGACCTCGAGACTAGTAGAGGCACAAGACCTGGCTGAGAAACATATCAAGTCCGTGTAGGGGCAGGTTTCAGTCGTGCAGGAGCCATTCCTGTGCCTCCAGGGCCAAATGTGATCAGGATTCTTTCTGGTAAATGAGAGCCAAAACCTGGCCTTACAACTTCTTAGCCAGACTCCTAAGCGAGAAGAGGATGGTGGAAGGTAAAGGAGCGGACGCATCATCAATCTGGAGCGACTGGCAGAGATTGGAGCTGGACCGATGATGGATGTAGTCATCCGTAATGGAAGAGTGGTTACCCCGGGAGGCGTCTTTGAAGGGGACGTGGGCATTGTCGAGGAACGTATCGCTGCTCTGGGAGAAGGGTTGCGCGGCAATGCTGAAATCGACGCCACGGGCTGCTACGTCCTGCCAGGCGCGATAGACCCCCATGTCCACCTGCAGATGTGGGCGGGAGACTATCGCAGTTCAGATGACTTCGCTAGTGGCACGATTGCTGCTGCCTGCGGGGGCACGACGACGGTGATAGATTTCGTCGAGCCTGCCGACGCGGAGCCTTTGTTATCCGCGCTGGCTGCCCGACGGGCCGAGGCCGATGGTCGCGTGGCCATAGACTACGGTCTGCATATGACCATTGATGCCTGGCACGCCGCCAGACCAGAAGAGTTGGCTAGCCTGCCGGAGGTAGTGGCTGTGGGAGTCCCTAGTTTCAAGATCTACCAGGCCTATGGCCGTTTGCGGCTAGATGACGTTCTGCTTCACAGAGCGTTGCGAGCTGTGGCCTTGGTAGGCGCCCTGCCTATCGTCCACAGTGAAAACGGCCCTCTCTGTGAGGAGTTACGGGCTGAGGCATTGGCTCATGGTCACATTGACCCGTGCTATCATGCCCTCACCCGCCCTGCGCGACAGGAGGCGGAGGCGGTGAACCGTGTCATTGACATTGCCGCACTGGCAGAGAGTCCTCTCTACATCGTGCACGTCTCCTGTGCCGATGCCGTCGCCCGCGTGGAATCTGCTCGAAAAAGAGGAGAGCCAGTGTATGGAGAGACCTGTCCGCAGTATCTGACTCTGACCGCCGACGCTCTTGATGGACCTCACGGGGAGCGCTTCATCTGCGCACCGCCGCTTCGGAGCCACGCTGATCAGGGGGCATTATGGGCGGCCTTAGCGGGGGGCGCTCTCGATGTGCTGGCCACCGATCATTGTCCTTTCACCGCCGATGAGAAGGCCGGACACCTCGACTTCACGACCATTCCGGGAGGACTGCCTTCCGTGGAAGCTCGCCTGAGCCTGGCCTATACTCTGGGCGTGCGTGCGGGAAAGCTCTCCCTGGAGCGCCGGGTCGAGGTTTGCTGCACGGCTCCTGCTCGCATCTTCGGCCTGGCTCGAAAAGGCCACATAGCCCCGGGCTTTGACGCTGATCTGGTAGTCTTTGACCCGGAAGCGGAAGTCCTTCTCAGCGCAGATGTCTTGCACGAGCAGGTTGACTGGACGCCCTATGAGGGGACATCGCTGTCGGGTTGGCCGCGCCATGTGTTCAGCCGAGGGCGGCCCATCGTGCGCGACGGAGATTACGTCGGGCAACCAGGATGGGGGCGGTTTGTGTTTCGGGAGCGGAGATGAAGGAACACTCCTTTTCTGGCTGTCTCTGGTTGGAGTATTGTGGGCATGCTCGCTTTAGCAAACGCCTGTGGCGGCTTTCCCGCCGGGAACTCTGGGCTGGGCCGCGTAGAACAACGCTGTTTTAGAAAAAGAAGGAGTTGAGAATAAATGCGGAATAAGGCATTTCGATTTCTTGTAGGCATGATTCTGATCATTGGGGTAATGGGATGCAGTTTGCAGGCTCAGCCCTTCAGTCTGCTTGAGCGCAAGACGCCCAGTCCGACTCCCACGCCGATTGTTTTGATAGC
>JAHJUB010000216.1 GCA_018829455.1 Candidatus Omnitrophota bacterium | reverse complement strand
CAGCCCGGGGCCACTCGACAAGCCCTGGACAGGCTCCTTCGGCAAAGATTCAGCGGGCCCAAGATTCGGTGATGGATTCGATCGAGGATCGCCCGAAGCCCTTGGTCGAGCCACTGAGTCATTCTGGAGAGGCTCCATCACGTCATGCTCCATCAATCCGCTTCATAGGACACAAACAGAAGAGTGCCGTCCTCTCGCCGGAATTCCCGCATCTGCCCCGTGGGATAAGATTGTCGCACGGCACTCAGTTCTCCCATGCGCTCCGGGAGGAAGATGAACACAGCTTCCTTGGAAGGATCCACGAAGGTCGGAGGGCTCTTCAGGGGCTCCAATACATCCATGCCAACTGTTCCCTGAGCGATGAAAGGGATCGTTGCGAAACCGTAGTACATGCGTGGCGGGCCATGAAAATAGCAATTCCATTCCGGCCCCAGGGCACGCAGATATTTCCCCATGCCATCGGCGACCTCGGTGTTGAGACCGCCGAAGATGTGGCTATGAGTATACTTGTTGAAATAGAAGTTGTAGTTGATGAAGCACAGTGACGCCACCAATGCTATCCCCACGATATTCGCCGAAGACTTTCGCCACCGCGCTATCTTCTGTCCATAGTGCAACCAGCGGTCGATACCCAGTGCCACCAATATCATCACCGGGGGGGCGGTAATCACCAATCTCTGGCTGCTGGGGGGGTTCTCCAGAAGAAAAGCGCCGAAGAAGATCGCTATCCACAACCACAGATTGAGCAACAGATAGGACTTCTGCCGGCAGCGATAGATGGAATACGTTAGGCCGAAGACAAAAAGAATGGCTGCCGGGTAAGTAAGTAAGGGAATCCCTGGCCGGTACCAGAAGGTTGGATCGGTGAAGTAGTTGTACGCCAGAACGGATTTCAGGGCCTGCTGCCACAAGAGACTGGCCTGCGTCCGCCCGGTGATCTCCACCTCTCGCTTCAGCCAGCCGGACTGGAAGATGCCCAACATATTCGCCCGGGCCATGAAGTCAGCGGTATGCTGGATGAAAAACGAGATGAGGGGCGCACCAACGACCAGGAAGGCAACCAAGAATATGATCAGATGCAGGCCGTGACGCTGCCAGAATCCGCGCTCTCTCACCAATAGGAAAAAGACATAAGCCGCCAGGATGAAGGGCACCACACGTGCTCCCATGTAGAAGTACTGGCTGAAGCCCAAGAGTGCGCCGCTGATGACGAAGGGTACCGTACGCCGGGAACGAAAGCCACGAACGAAGAAGTAGAGTATGGCTAGCGAGAACAAGGGATCGAAGGAGTTGTTAAGACCGATACGGCTGTAGTGGATGTGAAAATGGTAGAAGGTCAGGAGTGTCGTGGCCATCATGGATATGCGCCGACCCCAGAAGAGCCGCAAGAATATGTAGAACACCGGGAAGGTCGCTACCGCCGCGAGAGCCGAGAGGAGGCGCAAGCCCGCCACATTGATCCCAAAGACCTTCAGAAAGGCAGCCTGCATGAAGAAGAAGAGGGTAGGATGCGAAAGCCAACCGGTAGCGAACATGTTGCGCAACTGACCCTTGAGCACTCGGATTGCTTCCAACCCCATCTCGCTCTCATCGCCAGTCAGCACATAGGGAATACCATTGAGATTGACGAGGCGCAGCAGTCCCGCCACCACCGTAATGCCCACCACGAACGCGGACTCTAGCTTGTGAGCAGCAATCGTCTCCCGAGTCCGGCGGAACCACTGGCGCACGCTCTCGGTCCGGATGAAAGCTCCCAGGAAGCTCACACAGCTTATGATCCATAGCCAGAAAGCATCCCAGTAGCTGGCCGTCCAGGGGCGGTCCTTCACAATCCGGGTGCCTAAGAAGCCCACCAGGAGGCTGAAGACCACCGTGGCTGCCCGCGCGGGTTCCCGTTGCGCCAGAACCCAGGCCTCATCCCAGAATGAGAAGACTCCTTTCCCCTTCTCCCGGGTTCGACCCTCCACGAGACGAACGACCAGCACAAATAGCAATGCCGCTGCGGCGTAGAGGAAGATGCCATCCCACATGTAGTCCCGTTTGCGGGCGAGGAAGTACTGAGCCACCATCGCCAGCACCAGGGCACAGCCGGACATCAAGGCGGCAACTCGTCTGGTCCTAGGTGTCATGATCGGCCTATAACCTCCCTGGTTTCACTGCCTTCGCACCGACGTTGATGTACGTCCGCTTCCCGGCCTCATTATCGTTCATCCGATCAATGAGATTGAACAGGTAGATTGCCAGGTTCACAGGATTCCACATGCTCCCCGGGTTCTCATCGGATCGGAAACGATGGGCGGCTCTGCTGAGAGCCCCAGGCAGCAAATCGCGTTCCAGTGCAGGCTTTCCTAGACCATAAACGATCAAGTGAGTGAAGGGAAAGCAATGATGGGTAAACTGTCTCGTGTCCACCACCTCGAAGCCTACCTCCTCCAGCAGCGCTTGCAGCTCACCGAGAAGGTACAATCGCTGGTGGTGGGTCCAGACCCCTGCGAAGGTACCATGCCTGATGGGCGAGATGGAGAGCTTCTCCAGCACAGAATTGAGGGGGTCATAGCAGAAGGGATAGCGACGATGGGGCACGGTAACAGTCACTGTCCCCCCGGGACGCAATACCCGCCACACCTCCCCAAGCCCCTGATGATCATCTGCCAGATGCTCCAATACCTCGCTCAGGATTACCTTGTCGAAGCTCTCCGTCGCGTATGGCAGGCGATGTATATCCCCCCGAACCAGCAAGACTTCTCGATCGGCCAGCTCACGGCAAGCGAAAGCCAGGGCTTTCTCATCCCTATCAATCCCATGTAGCGCAGCATGAGTCAGTTCCGAGAGCACTTTCAGATAGAAGCCCCTGCCACAGCCGCAGTCTAGTACCCGATCACCATCCTGGATATCCAGGTATTCCCATACCAACTGTACCCGCCGTTTGAAAGCGACATCCGATTCATTGCGAGTGAACCGCTCCAATCGGGGATCGCTCATCATCCCCCCTTTGGACACAATGCCTCGATGCTTTCCTGAAAGACTCGTTCATACTCATCCACAGTCCGTCGCAGGCTGAAGATCTTCTCGATTTCCTCCCTGGGCCGCACGTATCTTTCTCGATTGCCGAGCACGCGCACAATGGCCTCTCCAAGTGCCCGCTCTTCTCCCTTGGGCACGAGCTCCCCCATGCCCGTGACCCGCACCACCTCACGTGCGCCGGGGATATCGGTAGCCACCACGGGCGTGCCGAATAGCATGGATTCCACCTGCACGAGCCCGAAACACTCCGTCCCGCTGGGCAGTGCCAGAACGTCGCACATGGAGTAGAAACACGCCATTTCCCGATCGTCCGTTACCAGTCCCAGGAAGCAGAGATAGTCTTTGTACTGGTCCACCAGTTCGGCGCACCGATCGTAAAAGTCCTCATACTTGATGAGATACTCGCCTGCGAAGACTATTCTGACATT
>JAHJUB010000184.1 GCA_018829455.1 Candidatus Omnitrophota bacterium | reverse complement strand
TGGGAAGCCGAGAGTTGTTCGGAAGCCAAGAGGGGTAATGTTTTCCTTTCCATAATCCTTTACAACAACATCCCAGTTGTCAGTACCTGTGATAGAAGGATCACCAGATACCCAGACAACATATAATGTGCTGTTGTAAACTGCTAACTGAGGAAAACCATTGAATCCTGTGCTGTTTTCTGTAACCCATATTGCATTACTCCATTCTCCATTATAATATTTCGCAGCAATATTATACCTGGAGGCGTTTGCTTCTGTCCACACAGCATATAACTGATCATCATAAATTGTTAACCCTACATCATAATCATTCCCATCATTGAATGTTACCCGGTTTATGCTGCTCCATCGGTACTCTGTTTTAGGGGAATAACAGGCAATAAATGTTATCGTAAATATGAGAATAATTGCAAGCATTATTAAGGCAGCGGTTTTTTTCTTTTTCACAGCAACAGTTATGAACTTTTTAATATATAAATGCCCCTAAAAGACAAGAAAACAGCGAAAGAAATATTAATACAAGAGGGCATTCTAATTTTGCTCAAAAACCAAAAATTGCAACAATAATCAGATAAAGAACTTAAAGAAAATACAAAAACGAAACATTTACTAACTATAATAACACATTAGACATGCAGATTGGAAGGAAAAAATATGAAAGATGAGGAGAAAACAGTTTGCCCGATATGCGATGCCATTATAGATGAAAAAGCAACAAGCTGCCATAGATGCGGTGCTGTATTTGCAGAAAATGAGTATGTCTGCGGAAACTGCGGCACGCCTTTAAGAGTTGGTGAAAAGGTATGCAGAAAATGCGGGATGGATTTCGGTGTAAAGGAATATGCCTGCCCATTATGCGGCGCACCTGTCAGTGCGGATGCGATAGTATGTTCAAAATGCGGTGCAGAGTTTTCTGAAAACGTTTACAGATGCTCATTCTGCGGTGAAAAAATCAGGAGGGACGTAAAAAGCTGCCCTCACTGCAGTGCCACACTGGTAGAAGAAATAAAAATTGAAGAAAAGGTTGGAGAGGTATCCGAGGAGGAGGAGAAAAAACCGGGTGTAATGGGAAAATTGAGGACGAGGCGATTACTGTTTCCATTCACTGCAATAATAGGCCAGGAGATGATGAAAAGGGCAGAGTTGCTGAATGCAATAAATCCCAATATAGGGGGCGCGCTGCTCAGGGGGCACAGGGGTACTGCAAAATCAGTGTCAGTAAGAGCCTTAGCAGAGATACTGCCACCGATAGAGGTTGTTTCAGGCTGTCGTTTCTCCTGCGATCCAAAAGATACTAGAACGTTATGCTGGGAATGCCGGGAAAAACTGAAGGATGGGCCGCTTCCAACAGAGATAAGACGGGTAAGGGTTATAGATCTGCCTTTGAATGCAACGGAGGACAGGGTTGTGGGAAGCATTGATATAGACAAAATCCTTGCAGAGGGTTTGAAGGCTTTTGAGCCAGGGATACTGGCTGATGCAAACAGAGGTGTATTATACATTGACGAAATAAATCTCTTAGATGATTTCCTGGTTGATGTTCTTTTGGATGCTGCTGCAATGGGCGTTGTTACTGTTGAGCGTGAAAGTGTAAGTGTAAGCTACCCTGCAAAATTCATAATTGTCGGGAGTATGAACCCCGAGGAAGGAGGGCTGCGTCCCCAGTTGCTGGACAGGATAGCATTAGTTGTTGAGATTACAGGTATTGCAGATATAGACGTGAGAAAGAAAATAGTAGCTATGAGGGAGGAGGCAACAAAGGATATTATTTCTTTCAGGAAGAAACATGAACCTGCTACAAAAAGGCTGAGGGCAAGGATAATAAGGGCACGAGAGCTTTTACCAAGGGTGAGTATCCCTGATAGGTTCCTAGATGCTATTGGGAAAACATCTGTTGAGTTCCAGTTAGATGGACACAGACCTGATATTATGATGGAACGTACTGCAAGAACGAATGCGGCATTTGAAGGCAGGAACACTGTTACATTTGAGGATTTGATGGTGGCGGGTGAAATGGTAATTCCACATAGAATGAAGAAGGGTGTGTTTGAAGCCGAGGATTTTAGCAGGGAAAGGCTGGAGGCTGTTTTTAGGGCATCCTTAGGGGAGGAAACATGAAGGGAGAGGATGAGAAAATTAGGTTGATGAAGGAGAGACTTGAACTTGAATACAGGGAAAAAGAGGAAGAAATAAGAAGAAAAATAGAATTAGAACATGATAAAAAACTGGAGGAAATGAGGAAGAAATCTGAGAACGAGGTTGAGGAAAAAGCATCCATGCTTAGTGGTAAAGCAGAGTTAGAAGCTAAAAAAAGGGAAGATGTGATACGGGATATGTATGAACTCAAATTAAAAAGGGAAGAGGAGAGACTGAAAAAAGAGTTGGAGAATGACTTCAGAATAAAGTTCGAGGAGAAATTAAGGAGGGAGAGAATCGGTTTTGGTAGTACATGCTTAATGAAAAAAGGAGGTTCAAACCTATATTATCCCTTCACAGGTATAGTAGGGCAGGAGACAATGAAGAAAGCCCTGATACTAAACGCAATAAACCCGAGCATAGGCGGGGTTCTGCTCTGGGGGGAAAGGGGCGTTGGAAAAACTACCGGATTAAAAGGAATAGGTGAACTGTTCCCGGAGCCAGAGGATGTAGAATGCCTACTTAAAAAATCAAATCCAAACTGCCAGGAATGTGAAAAAAGACATGAGGAGGGAACAATAGCAACTGAAAGATTCCCGATATATTTCGTTATAGACTACCCACTCAGTTCTGCGGCAGTATCTATAGAGAGCATGGGAGTCGAGAAATTTACGCATCCATCTAAGATTATCGTCTCAATGAAGCCTGGTGAGGAGGAAGTCGTTTCCAAACTTATGCTGTTCAACAAAATGCCGTTGCAGATTGAGGTAAAAGGATTAAAAGATATGGAGCAGAGAATGGAAATTCTCAGAAGACAAAAAGCGTTCAAAGTGGAAACAAAAAATTTTATAAAAAAATTTGAGAATAATCAAAGGATACTGTTTCAAAGGATGAAAAAAGCAAAAATGATTCTACCTCTTGTCACAATACCTGATGAATTGATAAGGGCTATCATAAAGGTCTGCGGGGATATGGATATAGAAAATCATGCTGTTGAAGGTTTAATCGAGCAGGTAGCCAGAACCCAGAGCGCTTATGAAGGCAGGCACAGGGTTGCAGTGGATGATATTGTGGAGGCAACAAAGCTTTCGTTAATGCATTCATGGGGAGTCTCTGAAAAGGAGAGAATAAGTTCTGATCAGCTTGAGGCACTTGTCAGAATGCACAGCAAACGCTAAAACAGGGGTGGGAGAATGGAAGAAATCCATGTAAAACTGTATCTCAAAGGAAAAGAACTTGTTAAACTAAAAAGGTATGATGAGGCAATAGCATGTTTCAACGAAGCAATAGAGTTAAACCCAGGATATAAGGAAGCATACAATGAGAGGGGAAATGCATTTTTAATTATGGGCAAGGCTGATGATGCATTAGGCTCATTTAATATTGCAACAGAAATTGACCCAAAATATGTTGATGGATGGAGAAATAAAGAAGCAGTATACCTGCTCTTAGGAAACTATGAAGAAGTAATAAAATGCTCAGATTGTATCCTCAAAATCAACCCTTATGGTGAGAGTGTCTGGATTAACAGAGGATGCATGATGATGAATTTGCAAAGATTTAACGAGGCTGTTGAATGCTTTGATAAGGTATTGGAAATCAACCCGGGATCCAGATATGCCATGGGCCAGAAAAAGTCAGCACTCTCACACCTTGTTAACACACACGCCAGGGAGATAAGAAGGTTGACTAAAAAAATTTGTTTACTCGGAAATCCTGCTGTTGGAAAAACAAGCCTTATACGCAGATACGTTTATGATGTCTTTGACGACAAATACATCACTACAATAGGAACAAAAATCACAAAAAAGGTTTTGTCACTCAAATACAGACCACCCAGACCTGACATCATACTTACCCTTATAATATGGGATATGGCAGGTCAGGAGGAACTTGAAAACCTTAGGTCTGCATATTATCAGGGCTCGGATGGAGGTATATTTGTCTGCGATACTACCAGAAAGGAAACACTGTACAATCTCAACAGCTGGGTGAACACGTTTTTCAAAATTACAGAGAAGGTACCCATAGTTTTCTTTGGAAACAAAATTGATTTAAGCATCCAGGCATCCTTTGGTGATGAGGAACTTGGTTATATAGCAAAGGTCGCAGGGGCCCAGCATTATCTTACAAGTGCTAAAACCGGAAGAAATGTTGAGGAGGCATTCTCAGTATTAGGCAGAATGATTCTGGAACAATCTTAAATGGTTATGATGACATGAAATGGGATGTTGACGATCTAAAAGGATATTTAGACGAGATAATTACAGGGAAAGGGAAAACGGTAGTGGTGGGTTGTGAAGCAGACATAGGGAAAAACAAAATACTCAACACACTTAAAGATTATGCAAAAAAAAGAGGCATTCTAACATTAACTGCAACATGCACAGTGCAAAAGGATGAAAATCCTATAATAGACATTTTAAGCAAGGTTGCTGAAAAACCATTGAGACCCATAAGAAAAGATTATGCCACAATAGATGAAATATTTATCATAAACAAGGTAGGGCTGCTGGTGACGCATGTATCCAGGAGACAGAAAAACCGGGATGAGGATTTGGTTGGTGGTATGTTAAGTTCTTTGCAGGATTTTGTTAGGTACTCGTTCAGAGGTAATGATGCAGTGGGTGGGTTGGCACGATTGGATTATGCGGATACGAGGATACTTATAGAGCATGGGAAAAATATTTTTGCAGCAGCGGTTACACAGACAGAGCATCCGCAGGTTAGGGAGGATTTAAAAAGGATAGTGGATATAATAGAGGAGATTTATAGGGATGTGCTTATATCATGGGATGGTGATTCTGCGAGGTTCACAGGGGCAAAAAGCATTATAAGTGCTATTGTGGATAAGAGGTATCCTGTGCCTGTTAGTTTGGAGGATGAAGAAAAACAGATACATAGGAACATACTCAACACCATACAAACAATAACGGAAAAAAAACCACTACTACTCATAATAGACAACATGCAATGGGCAGACAAAGACACAATAGAAATAACACAGTACATGGTACAGAACACAAAAAACACAGGAACCATGCTCTGCCTACTACACAGACCTGAGGAAAACAACCCGGCACTAACCCAGACATTGAATGTACTGCGAAGACAACGTCAAATCATAGAAATCAAAGTGGAGATGAGGAAAAGACTGGACAGATACTATGGTATGGATACTTTTGGTCCTGTTTTTGGTGTGAGGATACCAAAGGATTGTGTGGATGATTTTGATGAGGATGATGCAAACAGCATAATAGAAAAAATAGAAAAAATAAACATAGAAAGCATCATAAAAAGTACAAAAAATGTTTATATAGTATCAGACAAGGAGAGTAAGGAAATGGGATATGATGAATTTTTTAATATGCTTTCAAAAATGCGGACTCTTGAAACCGCGATTGGTATATTTTCAAACATAATCAAAAGGGGAAGATTACCTAGATATTGAGCTAACAGATAATTATTTAAACAGAAAAAACATATTTGCCAGTGATGGCATATCAAGCAGATTTTGATGTTAGGTATGAATCTGATAATTTGAAGGCATATTTAGATAAAACACTCATAGGAAAAGGGAAAACGGTAGTGGTGGGTTGCGAGGCGGATATAGGGAAAAACAAGATACTCAACACACTTAAGGACTATGCTGAAAAAAGAGGTTTTCTAACATTAACTGGGACATGCACTGTCCAAAAGGATGAAAATCCTGTGATAGATATGCTAAGCAAGGTTGCTGAAAAGCCGTTGATACCCATAAGAAAAGATTACATTACAGTGGATGAAATATTTATCATCACTAATGCAGGAAAACTAATATTACATGTGTCGCAGAAACAGGGGGTGGTGGATGAAGATTTAATTGGTGGTATGTTGAGTGCCTTGCAGGATTTTGTTGGGTACTCGTTCAGGGAAAAGGATACGGCAGGTGGGTTGGCACGACTGGATTACGCGGATACAACTATACTTGTAGAGCATGGAGGAAACATTTTTGCAGCAGCGGTTACACAGACGGAGCATCCGCAGGTTAGGGAGGATTTAAAAAAGATATTGGGTATAATAGAGGAGATTTATAGGGATGTGCTTATATCATGGGATGGTGATTCTGCGAGGTTCACAGGGGCAAAAAGCATTATAAGTGCTATTGTGGATAAGAGGTATCCTGTAGAGGTTAGTTTGGAGGAAGAGAAAAAGCAGGTACATAAGAACATACTGGATACTATACAGATGGCGGTGGAAAAAAAACCGTTGTTGATTATATTGGATAATATGCAGTGGGCGGATGATGATGGTGTAGAAATGGCGCAGTATATAATACAGAACACGAAAAACATGAGGGCTATGATTTGTTTGCTGTATAGGCCTGAGGAGAGTAATCCTGTGTTGGCTGAGGCGCTGGATGTTTTGCGAAGGCAGCGTCAGATTGTGGATATCAGGGTTGAGATGAGGAAAAGACTGGACAGATACTATGGTATGGATACTTTTGGTCCTGTTTTTGGTGTGAGGATACCAAAGGATTGTGTGGATGATTTTGATGAGGATGATGCAAACAGCATAATAGAAAAAATAGAAAAAACAAACATAGATGAACTGAGGAAAAGGATGATAAGCATTTATATGATATCAGACACGGATTATAAAGAGATGAAAATGGATGAGTTTTTTGACCTGCTCACAAAAACTGTGTCGCCAGGGGGTAAGAGTGAGAGAGAGGAAAAGTTTGTAAGTGTAGACCCATCTACCGTTGGCAAAATGATAGAGGAACTAATTATGATGACCAGAAGGGTTCTAACACAGGTTACCGGGAAATCAGGTAAGCAGTCCGCAGTGTTCACAATAGAAGGAAGGGGGAAGTATGTGAAATACAGGATGCCTGTAACAGACGCTTCCGGGAAGATGATGGGGAAATTAGCATTCATTCCAACAATCAGGGCAGCGGCAACAAGAGGGCATGAGGTAGGAGTAGGGGTGAGAATAAAGAAAAAGGACGTTAAGATACAGATTAAAAGAAGGAGGATGGCAGGTTTGATTGCAGTTTGTATGGATACAAGCGGCTCCATGGAGGAAGGCATAAAGGTTGAGATTGCAAAGGCTTTTGTGAAAACACTGCTCGTAAGGGCGTATGAAAAGAGAAACATGATAGCATTAATTACGTATTCTGGTGATGAAGGAGAGATTGTGCTTCCTTTCACCTCAAACCTTGAAAAAGCGTTACCGTATCTTGAAAAAATACCTTTTGGGGGTACAACACCGCTTGCCTCTGGAATTAAGCTCTGCATAGAACACATAGAGTACAGGCTGAAATCAGGATGGACAAATATTCCTATTATGGTGCTGATAACAGATGGAACAGCAAACACACCAACGGTTCCAGGGACAGATATAAAAATGGAAATAAAAAGGATGTGCGGTATTGTGAAGGAACAGGGGATAATTACCTTGGTTGCGGATATAAGTAAGGAGGGTGCGGAACTGGCCCATGATGTTGCGGACTGGTGTGAAGGCACGTATTATCATCATCCCATCTAAAATAGGATTAGAGCCTGTACTGAACACATTTTCCAATTTATAGTGGAGGACAGAAATATTTGACAGCAAAACTGTCCTCCACTTAAGCAGGAATCAGAGATTCCTGCGCTCTAAGGAATGCTTCGCATTCCTGTAGATAAGCAGGAAAGAGACTTTCCTGCTCTCTAAGGAAAATCATAGATTTTCCTGTAGACAAGCAGGAATCACTGATTCCTGCGCTCTAAGGAATTCCACAGGAATTCCTGTAGATTAGCTGAAAACAGTGTTTTCAGCAAGTGTCGGAAACAAAGTTTCCGACTACAGTAGTGGAAGACATGATACATAATCAAAAACTAATGTCTTCCACTATAGCATTTTAGGATGGCAATAAGTTTTTTTGTCCTTTCATTTTCTGTTTTTTCTCCTTCTGTTATACACTTAATACAAGTGTTAGCACGTGTCACGGCTCGACACAATAACCTTATCTATGCCGGATTATAAATAACATGTTTGAGGTGAACGATATGAACGGCAAAATAGTGAAAAACATTGCCAGGGAGGCAATGCAGAATGCATCCGCAGCCTACATTATCAACAAATACATGCACGGGTTACTTGACCCTAAAACTCATGTTTACATACCTGCAAACCATGATCCAAGATACATGGGGGTAAAAGTATGACAGGCAGTGTCTGCGCTCATTGTATTCACAGCCTTTACACTGAACCAGGTAACTCTGATGAATGCATCTATAAGATTAGAAAACATCAGAAGTGGACATTAATCAAAAAATATCTGGACAGCGATGAAAACTGCCCGTTCAATGAGGACGGCTGGAAACAATAAAAAATAAAAAGAGGGGGGTGTTTACTCAGTAGTTTTTTTCCAGTATCTGCTTATCTCACCAATTGTTTTATTCAGAAATACGTTTTCCTCTACCTTAGAGATATGTTCCGCGTTTATAGGCACGAGATTCGTGGCTCCCTCAGCATATTTTTCAGATATTACTGGCTCGAGACACAGACCGAACAGTTTGAGTCCCCTGGGCGTTGCCCTTACGGTTGTGTGTATTGTACCTATTTTTGTGTTTTCACTGTCGCATACATGCTTTTGCCAAAAATCGGTAGCAGAGTATACGCCTCCACCGGCAACTACTTCTTGGTTCCAAAACTCACTTAACTCCTCAACAGTTTTGTTAAGGCTCACATTTTCAGTCACAGTCGCTATATCCCCATGTTGCACCGGCATGAGTTTTGTGATGCCTTTCACATATCTTGCAGATATCACAGGCTCAAGTTTTATACCGAACACATAGTCCAGTTCCTTCCAGCCCGCCCAATACTTGTCCATTGTGCCTATTTTTGTGTTGTCCCTGTCATACACTGCCTTTCCATTAACCTTTTCAGGTTTCCAATTTCCCATATATTCTCACCTCAACATTCTCATGGTATTATTGGTATATAAGCCTTCCTATCAAATTTTTTGCAGCCTAAGGGAAATTCTACTTCCTGAACCTGAGCAATGTTAAGATTATGCCTATTATTATGAAAATCATTGCAGTAATAAAATATAGCAGGCGTAAGTCCATTGGAGGTGGCTCACCGCCCCCTCCGGGTTTTTTTATCTCAATCGTCTTGTTTACCTCATCAGACCACAGTCCATTACTGGACTGGACTCTGAAAGATATTGTATGCACCCCAACTGAAAGTGTTGATGTGGTGAATGATTTGTTGTTACTTAGGGGTCCATCCAGGTCAGAGCTCCATTCGTATGCGATAATCACCCCCCTTTTTCCCTCACCACTGAATGAAACTGTATCACCCTTATTTGCAGATTCTGGGTGTATGTATCCTATTACTGCTAAGGGCTTGCCTTCTACTGTAAGATTTATAGGTAATGAGGATGCTGTTAAATTTGCATCCTCAGGATCTATGGCTGTGAATACAACATTACTCAGCACACCAATATCCTCCTCTGTTGGATACCAATAAGCGGTACTCCTGTTTGA
>JAHJUB010000126.1 GCA_018829455.1 Candidatus Omnitrophota bacterium | reverse complement strand
CCTTCGCACAAGGCTACGGCGGACGCAGTCTGCCCCCTCCCGCAACAGTATCAAATTATATAATAGCACGGTTCCAACCAAATGTTAAATTGACTTCAGGGGTCATCTCAGAATAAAATTAAGACATGAAAATCACATTTCTCGGAGCAGCGGAAAACGTAACGGGTTCCAGGTTCCTGGTGGAAAGCGGAAATTCACGTAATTTAGTGGACTGCGGCCTGTATCAGGAAAGAAATTTCCTCAGCCGCAACTGGGAAGATTTTGCGGTGGCTCCCTCCAGCATTGAAAACGTGTTTTTGACTCACGCCCACCTTGACCATTGCGGGTATTTACCCAAACTGGTAAAGTCGGGGTTCCGGGGCGGCATTTTTTGTACGCCCCCCACCCGGGAAATTGCGCAAATCATACTGCTTGATTCAGCGAAAATACAGGAAGAAGACGCAATCAACAAAAGAGCGCGGCACCAACGCGAGGGCAGGAGAGGGGCGCACCCGGAAAATCCCCTTTATACGGTTGAAGACGCCAAGAACGTCTTTCCTTTATTCAGAACCATCCCGTACGAAGAACCAACCCGGGTCTCTCCGGAAATCAAAGTAACGCTTCACAACGCCGGACATATCCTGGGCGCGGCCACGATAGAATTGGAAGCAACCGAAGGCGGGAGCAAAAAAACAACGGTTTTTTCCGGGGATATCGGCCGCTGGAACCGGCCCATCGTAGAGGACCCGACCATACCGACGAAAGCTGACTATCTTTTCATGGAATCCACCTACGGAGACCGCTTGCATGAAGCAGAAACGGCCTCGGTAGCGCAATTCAAAAAAATAATCGTGGAAACGCAGGAAAGGGGAGGCAACGTTGTCATTCCGGTCTTTGCGACCGAAAGGGCCCAGGATTTGCTTTATTATTTAAGCATTTTGCTGAGAACCAGCCAAATCAAACCTGTGCCCGTATTTATTGACAGTCCGATGGCGATAAACATTACCGATATTTTCAAAAAATTTGTCGGCTATCTCGATGCGGAAACAAAAGCATTGATTGAAAAAGGAGAATCTCCGTTTAGTTTCCCTCAATTAAAAATATCCCGGACAACCGAAGAATCAAAAACAATAAACTCAACGAAAGGAAGTTCAATTATTCTGGCTGGTTCCGGAATGTGCACGGGCGGAAGGGTGAAATACCATATCCGGGAAAACATCACCCGGCCGGAGAGCGCTATTCTTTTTGTGGGCTATCAGGCACAAGGAACGCTGGGTCGGGAGATTACGGAAGGCGCCAAAAAAATCAGAATCTTCAACGAAACCTATCCGGTCCGCGCCCGGATTGAAAACGTGGGCGGTTTCTCCGCCCATGCCGACCAAAAAGAACTCCTCCGGTGGGTTTCCGGATTTGAAAAACCGCCGGAAAAAATATTCGTCATTCACGGAGAAAAAGAAACAGCGGTTAAGTTTGCCGATACCTTGCGGAAGAACATCAAGAGCGACATTGTCATACCGAAATACCTGCAGGAGGTTGTATTGTAGTTTTTTTACTACCAACAAACTATTCTCGAAATTACTTTGGGTTTTCGGCTAAATAATCACTGATAAAAGCATCAACCTTCTCATTTATATGCTCGCGAACATTCCCAACCAAGTCTTCAACCCAGGTAATTTCCACCCCTTCACTCTTTTCCCAGGTTGTAGCCCACAAATAAGCTATTGGCAGTTTTGCTGGTTTTTTCCTTTTGAGCACCACCACCTGCTTCAATTGCACCGATGTGCCGTAAACATATTCTAACCCCGAAGAAAATTTCACCGTGTTAACGATGACGTAAAGATACGATGGGGTTGAAAGGCTCAAAGACTTTTCAACCGGGACTACCTGAATACCGGCTTCACGAAGTCTTAACTCTACGTCAATTTTGATCTGTTCCTTACTCAAGCCGTCTTTTACGGCTTCCTGGTCAATATTTTCTACAAATACGGCAACTGTTTTTAAACCATGGAAAGGTATCCTATTCTCTGCGGCATTAGCAAAAACAGGACGAAATAAAAAGACACCCAACGCTAAAATCGAAACCGCGTTTTTTCTCATTTCCGATTTTTCATAAAAATTATTCCATAATCTTAAACTGGCCGTTACGGTTTAGCACCCAGGCCGTTTCGTTGTGAGCCGGGTCTATCGGCCGGTCTTCGCCATAACTAACCGTACCCATCCGTTCCGGAGCAATCCCCAGGGAAACCAGATAACGCCGGGCGGAAAGAGCGCGGCGCTCACCCAAAGCCATATTGTACTCTTCCGTCCCCAGTTCATCGCAGTTGCCTTCAATCACAATTTTAACCTTAGGGTTTTTCTTCAAGTAATCAGCCACCTTTTCCAAGGCTAATCGGGCATCGGACCGGATGTCGCTCTTGTCAAAATCAAAATAAATCGTCTTAAAGACCGCTTTTTCTTCGGCTGTTGCCGGTTCCCGAGTCACCCCTTCCAATGTGGCAACGGGTATTCCTTCGCCCTTCAGGGCCTTGGCCAGGTCTTCTTTTGTAGCCAGGCCCTCGGTTGGTTCCGGAACCGGTTTCACTTCCTTAACCGTAACTTCAGGCATTGCCTCGGGTGGCGCCGCTTTCACCGGTTTCTTTAATTCCACCCGGCCGGCGCAACCAGCCGCAAAGAAGAACAACACCAAAAACCCAACGCCGAGAATAATCTTCTTTCCCATATAACCTCCCCTGTAATCAAGAATCGAAAACTAAACCCTTCCCACGCCTTCCCCCTAATTATACTCCGACTTCTTAAACCTT
>JAHJUB010000210.1 GCA_018829455.1 Candidatus Omnitrophota bacterium | reverse complement strand
TTGGATGAAATCGGTGATATGAATGCAGCCCAACAGGCCAAGATCCTGCGTGTTTTGGAGGATAATCGTTTCCTGAAGGTTGGCGGAACCAAAGAAAAGGAAATTGACATACGTGTAATTTCTTCTACTAACAAAGACCTTGAATCACTTATGGATAAAGGTCTTTTTCGACAAGACCTTTATTACCGGTTGAATGCCGTGCAAATCAATATACCCACCTTAAGGGAAAGACCGGGGGACATACCTCTAATTGCCAATTCATTTCTCAAGAAATTTTCAACTGGTGGAAAGAAAAAGCCAAAGATTTCAGGCCAGGCCATGAATAAACTGAAAAGTTATTCCTGGCCTGGCAATGTTCGCGAGTTAAAGCATGTAATTGAATATTGTGTTCTTATGAGTGACGATTTGATAACGCATAATCATCTTCCTTCCAGAATAGTGGCTGGAAGCGGAGATACTTTTCAAAGACCTTCTGAGATTCATCCACTTAAAGAATCAACAAAAGCTTACCAAAAGCGGTTAATTCAGCAGGTAATCCATAGTTTTGGTAATAATCTGGAAGGTAAACGAAAGGCAAGTCAAGCTTTAGGCATTTCACTATCCTCCCTTTATCAAAAGTTAAGCCCATAAGTTTAACCATAGTATATTCCAAATACCTGGAATAATTATTCCGTATTTTTAGAATTCCAAAGGGCTCTATTCCTTTTCCTACAACAAACGAACCCACACAACCATGTCATTTTACAGAGTTTCTCAATTCTTTACTCGCATATTTATTTGCGGCACATTATTTGCTGCTTGATAACCGTTCAGGGGTTCAGGGTTCATCGTTCAGGGTTATACTCCGCATGGTCACACAATGCGTTTTCCATTCTCTTTCCCAAGCTCCAGTTTTGAAACATACTTGTATGGTTGGAACTTGAAACTTATTTGGAATTTCTATTTTAATCAAACATACACGGACGGCTAATTATGGTTAATCACGAATCCGGAGGTCTGAACGCATTAGAGGGTATTAAAATAATAGATCTATCTCGAGTTTTAGCCGGCCCATTTTGTACAATGCTCCTTGCTGATATGGGTGCTGAGGTTATCAAAGTGGAGATCCCGGTTAAGGGTGATGATTCCAGGAGCTTCCCCCCTTTCAAAGAGGGCCAGGGTACTTATTTTATCAATTTCAATCGAAATAAAAAGAGTATCGTTTTAGATCTCAAAAACTCATCTGATGTCGATAAATTCTTAGAAATTATTAAATCAATGGATGTCCTTGTAGAAAACTTTCGCCCCGGCACTATGGAGAAGATGGGATTAGGCTATGAAAGGTTAAAAAAAATAAACAATCAGCTCATCTATGCCTGCATTTCCGGCTTCGGACATTATGGCCCGTATAAGGACAAGCCTGGTTACGATATCATAGGCCAGGCTGTGGGCGGCATTATGAGTATAACCGGATGGCCGGATGGCCCCCCCACAAGAACAGGGACTGCCATTGCAGACATCCTTGCTGCACTTTTTTGTACAATAGGTATCCTGTCTGCTCTGCAAGCTCGAAATATCTATGGCAAAGGTCAGAAAATAGATGTCGCACTTGTTGATTCTGTTGTTTCTGCCATTGGGACAATTTTACAAATCTACCTGGTGGAAAAACGAATTCCGAAGCGGTCTGGAAACAAATATGACTTTATTGCCCCTTACGAGGCATTTATGGCAAAAGATGGTTGGTTTGTTTTGGGGGTGGGTAATGACAATCTCTGGAAAAAATTCTGTGATTCAATAAACAGAAAGGATTTGATAAATGACGAACGTTTCAAAACCAATGCTGAAAGGATTAAATACAATAAAGAATTAGCAGAAATAATAGGAGGCTGGTCAGTTAATTTTACGGTAAAAGAGATCATTTCTGCCCTCGAAAAGAGTGGGGTTCCGGCTGCGCCGATCAACAATCTTGCCCATATTGTTAATGATCCTCATATTGCCATCGCCCGGGAAATGATTCAAAAAATTGTCCATCCTATTGCTGGTGAAGTTAAAATAACTGGAAATCCAATAAAGATGAGTGAAACAAATCCTCAAATCTTTAAAAGTTCTCCTCTACTTGGTGAACATACCGATTACGTTTTAAATCGATATGTATATAAAAAATAACTAAGGTTAAACCAATATTCTGGAAAACTTTATTTTGGTCTTGTAAGCAGCTGAAATAACTACGCGCAATTTAGGCTTCTTTATGGGCTGAAATTTGCAGAACAATTTGAGTATATTGACATTTCAATGTCTTGCAATTCTGCCTTTGCGGAATATGGGATTAGCGGGAAATTATCAATTTGTGCTAAAAAACTTAACGGTACCAATAAATAAGGGCATGGTTATCAACATTAACAAAAACAAATTTAAGGGAGGTAGGAGATGAAAAAAAAATTAAGTATCATTTTACTCGGTATCGTATTAATTGGGGGGTTTATTTGTAATAAGGCAATAGCAGAAAAAAAGAATTTACTTATGGGGTCTACACGTAGCGCAAGTAGTCACTATGCTTATTTTGTCGCTGCTGCAAAAGTTATTAATGATAATGTACCTGAAGTGAATGTCTCGGTTGTTGAAACAGGTGCTACTCGTGATAATATTTTAAGAATGAGTAAAAAACAGCTTGATTTCGGCTTAGTGACAACAAATGTTCTATACGAGGCTTATCATAAATTGGGGATGTGGAAAGAAAATCCCCAACCCAATTTAAGATATCTTTGGTCTTATACTATAGCTCCTCAAAATTATGTTATACGAAAGGATTCAAATATTGAAAGTATCTACGACTTAGAAAATAGAAAATTCAATCCAGGGATGAGAGGTTCGGCTAGCGAAAAAACCACTGAAGCAGTTCTTAAAATATTGGGCATTAAACCTGATTATTTCCGTGGTAGCACATCTGATGCAGTTGCTTCCATTAAAGACAAACGAATAGTCGGCTATGCGAAGTCTGGAGCTGGTAACAAACTCGATGGTTCCAGCCAAGATATTGCCGCTTTGGTTCCGATTACTGTCCTAAATTTTTCAGATGAGGATAAAGAAAAAGTTCTGAAAGAAGCAGCTTTTCTGACTTTTGTAAAAATACCTGCAGGAAGTGCTAGGGGGGTTGGAGAATACCAAACTTATGCCTTCGTTGTCGGAACTGCTGCCCCTAAAGATTTTCCAGAAAATCTAGCCTATAAAATTGTTAAGGCTGTTTGTGAAAATGTAGAGCACCAGGCTGCAGCCTTTCCACCTCTAAAAAGATTTGATATTGCGCAAGCCACCATAGACACGGCTGTATCTCCTCTCCACGTTGGTGCTATCAGATATTTTAGGGAACGAGGATTCAAGATTAAAAAAGAACAGATTCCTCCAGAGATGAAATAGCAAGGTTTTGCAAAAAAGGGGAGAAGTAAATCTTCTCCCCTTTCTTTGTATGTAGGGTACCGATGATGAGTGAGACTAAACAAAAAAGTCTTTTTAATCACCAAAGGGAAAGGTTTCAGCTAAAATGGGCAGAATTTAGTAGTATTGTCGCTGTTGCTTTCTGCTGTTTTCAACTCTATACAGCAGGTGTGGGCCCTTTTCCGAACTTAATCCAGAATAGCATATTTATTGGATTTACTCTTGTCTTAGGATTGGGACTTTATACTGGAACAGAGAAAGAAAATGTGGCGAAATACTTCAAAGCCATGAATATTTTATTGATTTTATTAACCGTCATTCCTGTAATCTACGTAATAATTAATTATGATTGGATTATGGAACATCCTGCTGAATCAACTAATGTTGAAATATTGCTGGCAATTATTTTGGTAGCTATTGTTTTAGAAATGGCCCGCCGAACCATCGGATTGTTTTTTCCATGCTTTGCTCTATTATCGATTCTTTATGCTTATTTTGGCAACCTTGTCCCTGGATTTTGGGGACACAGGGGATTCGGTTTTAGTTTTATCTTTGAAAATCTGTTCCATGGAACAAGTGGAATTTTTGGGCTGTTGGTATGGATAGGGGCGACATTGATTGCAATCTTTATTATCTTTGGTAATTTTTTGTTACATACCGGAGCTGGAGAAACCTTTATTGATTTGTCAAGTATCATCGCCGGTCGTAGTACTGGAGGAGCAGCAAAAATTGCTGTAATCGCAAGTGCTTTTTTTGGTATGATATCAGGGAGCGCCGTTGCAAATGTTGCCACAACCGGAAATTTTACCATCCCTATGATGAAAAGACTGAAATATTCGCCAGCATTAGCAGGTGCTGTGGAAGCAACTGCTTCCACAGGCGGACAAATTACCCCCCCTATTTTGGGGGCTGCGGCTTTCTTGATGGCCGAAATTTTAGGTATCAACTATTTATATATAGTAGCCCTACAACGTGACTTATGATGTTTATTGATTGACATTTTACATGTGGCTTGCTACACTACGCAACAACCCTTAATATAGGAGGCAAGCCATGCTACCTGTTACAAGACGCGATG
>JAHJUB010000125.1 GCA_018829455.1 Candidatus Omnitrophota bacterium | reverse complement strand
GAAAATTATCTCGGTGGGCAGGTGCCAGCAAAAATTATTAACCATAGTTTAACCTTGTTATTATACACCAAAAAGACAAGATAGAGCAATCAGGATTCGGTGAGTTTCTTCAGGGAGAGCGCCTCACGGAAGAACTCTTCCGGGGTCATCTCGCGCAGGAAATTTAAGCCCCGGCAGGCGCGCAACCGCGGAGCAGGGTTGGCGTAAAAATAGTCCCGGCCCAGGCAGGTCTTGATAACCGTGTACTGTTCCACCATTATCTTCTGAGCCAGGTCGCAGAACGGTCCGTCATATTCGTAACTGGGAAAAGAGGCGCTGCGCTGGGAACCGAAACAGGTGTGGAAAGCGCTTCTCATAATCGCCAGCGAATTCATGGATACCGGCACAAACAGATTGACCTCCGAGGGGTGAAAACGAAACCAGACGTTGCGGTAACCCCAGACCTTAATCTTCTTGCCCGGCCGCTTCTTCCGGTATGCTTTCAGCGCCTCCGCAATTGCCTGGAGTACCTTGTAGTGAGTGTCCGGACCGCTGGCTTCCGGGTCCAGGGCCACCGTTATGACGTCCGGCTCCACCTTTTCCATAAGTTGCAGAATCGGCTTGATGTCCCTTTCCCATTCCGGTTGGGGCGTAAAGATATCTCCGGTGTAGAAACCAAGCCGCAGGTGAAAGATATTTTCGCAGTTAAAACCAAGGTGACCCCAGAGTAATTCCTCTTCCCACTCCCGAATCATCCCCTTTAAATTTTGGACAAAAGGCGTATCCTTCTTTCCCGGGTAACTGTGCTGAAAATAATCCTTTATCCGCCTGGCTTCTTTCTTTAACTCTTTCGGCTCTTCCTTGCGTATCAATTCCACCAGGTTACGCAACATCCGCCGCGCCTCTGCTTCCTGCTGCATCTCCTGGCTGTTGGCGGCCACTCCGTCCAGAAACTGGTAAACGTCGCGGTTGCGGTTGGTCCGGTTATCCGGCGAAAAATAACCCTGTTCCATCAGCGGCGCCAATTCTCCTTTTTCCAGAAAGGTTTCCAGGTTTCCGAGCAGCAAAAGCGTGTAGGAATTGGTAACCGAGGTAAAACCGCTGGTCAGGGTGGCGAAATAATGGGTATTTTTAGGCGACCGGACCAGGTGAACGATGTAGGGAAAATAACCCAGCATTATGTCGTCGTGGTGGGGCGCGGTATGGAGGAAAGTGAGGTTCTCCATATCCTTCGCCGCCTGCTCAATCCGTTTCTTCAGTGAATCAGATGCCCGGGCGGAAAAAGAAGCCAGGTCAATCTTCTTTTCCTGCAGCAATTCCCCGAGACGGTCACCCTTCAAGTCCTCCGGTTTCAAATCCTTAAGCCGCCTTTTTTTACGGGAGGAAATATCAATCAGGATACGCTCGGCAACCGGATAAGTGATTTTGGGAAGCGACGCCAGTTCATTGTACTTTCTTACCGTCAAAAGACTGGCCGCGCCGGTGGTAAGGTAGAACCTGGCGCCGTCCAGACCCTGAAGCGCGGTTGCCGGGTACAAGACCGAGGGCTCGCTCTCAATTGCATCCTTCACTACCTTTGCCTTGCTCTCTCCGGCCGCGGTTATCAGGGCGGTGACCGAGGAATTCCGCGCTATCGTCCTTAAACCAACGGTAATGACCACTTTCTGCCGGGCAAGTTCAATCCCGCCCAGGTCAGTGGCGGCTGCGGCTGCGGTCTCGTAATTAATGGGTATCAATCGGGTCGTGCTGTAGTGGTCTGACCCCCTGATATTAAACCCGACATGGCCGTCCGGGCCGATGCCTCCGAGAAAGAACCCGATACCACCCATCTCCTCTATCCGGGCTTCATACTCCATCGCAAACTGGTCGGCCGCAATTATCGCTTGATACTGCAGCCGCTCCAAATCGCTGGCGGGTTTTCGGAACCGCAAGGAAAGATCCACCCTGCCCTGCGGAAAAACCCAGCCCAGGTCCCGGCCGGCCGGAACGCTTGACTTCCAGGTATCCATCAGGAGCGCTCTTTTCGGATTGAAACCGAACCGTCGGATATAGAAGCGATTGATGTAAAAAGCAAAACTATTCTCCTGCGCCGGGTTCATCGGAAAAAACTCGTCAATCTGAACGAAGAAGAACGAGTTGATTGCAGGCTTGTTTTTTGGGTCCAATCCCCATCCATCCAGTTCCTTCTGAACTTCCTTCCGGTCCCAGTTCTGCAAAAAGTATTCGGTCCAGTTGATGAAGTGCTCCGGGGTCTTACCGGTCGGCAGGGAAACAACACCCTCCGGATTTAACTGGAGCCATTCCAAAAACCGCACGGCGGTCAATTTCCCTAAAGTCGGGAAGTCCGGCGCCTCAATCGTCTTTATCTTTTCAACCGGCGGATAGATTATCGCTTTTCCGGACTTCCTGAGGACAACTTCTTCCACCCGGGAGGAATTATCATATTCTCTCATAATTTATGGGGATTATAAAGGTTTTGGCACTAAATTACAGAGATTTTGAGCCAGCAAAGTAAATATTTCTTTCTGCCTGTTATTATACCTGAATTCCATCTCTTTCAGGTATAGGGGGAACTTTTCCTTGGAAACACCATGAAACTT
>JAHJUB010000124.1 GCA_018829455.1 Candidatus Omnitrophota bacterium | reverse complement strand
TTTTTATACCGATCTTCTAGTTTTTTACAATCTAATCTATCTTACTTTTACCTACATGTAAACTGCTTGTCAAATTGACAGCCACAGTTAGTCAGATTTGAACTGCTATGAATATTCCAATATCCTAATTTTTGTAGAATATCAGTAGGATACCATTTCACGTGAGGGCAAGTCAATAGTGCGAAGTGCAGTAGCAACCCCCTTGGAATTTTGTGACAGATTTGTGCCATGTTGCCATTCTATTCGGCATAACTCCGTATAACTTGGTATAACTCAGGAAAATAGTTGGTTTCGTCGGTAAACTATTGAACCGCAAGGATTTCCGTATCTCTACAAAAACTTGTCGTAGCAGACGATTTCCTTCAGAGATTTTCGCGACTTGGGACGGGGCGAATCAGCCGGATATCCGAGGGTGAGAAGTTCAACAACCTTAAAAGCGGCGGGGATTTGAAGAAGCCGGCAGACATTCTCCTGGGAGAAAGCTCCGATCCAGCAGGTCCCCAACCCTTCCTCCACTGCGGCCAGAGTTATGTGGTCAATGGCGATGGCAACGTCCACCGGGTCGCCGGGGATGCCGCAGGACATCACCCTGCCGGGGTCAAGCCCAACCGCGGCGATGACTACCGGCGCCCCGGCCACAAACCCCTGGCCGTTGGCTGCATCTGCCAGTTTCTTTCTTGTTTCAATATCCGTAACGACTACAAACTTCCAGGGTTGCCGGTTATTGCCTGACGGAGCCATCCGGGCAGCCTCCAAAATGCGGGTTAAGACCTCCGGCGGTACCGGTTTGTCCCGGTAGGCGCGGACACTTCTTCGGGCTCTTATCGTTTCATATACGTTCATAGACATTCTCCCGGTTTTATTATATTTTCCTGCCGCTGCCGGAATTCCTGCGCCAGGGACTTGCAGTACTGGCTCAGACCGACCACGTCCGCGCCCATACTGATAAAGCGGTACCCCATTTTGATAAGGTCGTCAAGGTTGCCGGGGTTGCCGACGGTGCCGGCAATCTTTCCGTTGGCGAGGGCGATATCCGCCACTCTTTTTCGGGTCTCTATTATCTTTGCGTTATCCCAGTCTCCGAGAACACCGATACCATGAGAGAAGTCGCCGGGGCCGAAGAAGATAATGTCTATCCCCGGCAATTTCGCAATCTTCTCCAAATCATCAAGCGGTTCCGGGTCCTCAATCTGAATGGCGAGGAACCGGTTGCGTTTGCCTGCCCGGTATATTCAACCAGGTCAATGTTGGTATAGGCGCCGTCCGCATTACCGCCGTCAATCGGCCGGCGGCCGACCGGGTGGAATCGGGTCATTCGCACGACATTACGGGCATCCTCAAGGCTCATCACGTGCGGAACCATAATCCCGGCGGCATCCAGTTCCAGCGGCCGGATATAGTCGCTGTAACTACCCCTCGTTACCCGCACCATTACGTCCATATTGTAAACTTTGGCCGCCAAAATCTGCTTTTCAACCACTGGCCAGTCGTTGGCCGTATGCTCCATATCGGTCCAGAGACAGTCAAAACCGGCCATCCCGGCAATCTCCGCCGCGCGGGCGCAGGACAGGTTTGTCTTAAAACAACCGACCACCTGTCCGGACCGAAGTTTCTGTAGAACACGACTGGGTCTCATTTCCATTTTTTGTCTCCAAAAATGTAGGGGTCGGATTCATCCGACCCGAAGACCTTTGACAGGCGAGACGCCTGTCCTATTATATAGGCTGGATTTCAGGAATAGAACCGCCGCAAATCCGCGCTTAGCGTCTTTAGGTCCAACTGGCCCGGCGCAGTCTTAACCGAAAGCGAGGCGTAGGTCAGGACCGAACCGAAAAGAGGCGCGGCTATCCGGGAAAGAGCGCTCCCTTTACCCATCCCGACGGCGCAGATAAGATGACTCTTGGAAAAGAGGTTACAGAACAGAAGCAAACGAATAGTCTCTTTGGGGTTTTCAATAAGCGCTGCGACTTTGAAAATGTCCGCGCCGAGATTTTTAGCCCGGCCTAGTTTTTCGTAAATGGTATTGTCCGGCGGCAACCGGCGAAAGTTATGGTAGGAACCAATAACCGGTTTTTTGGCTCTTCTGGCTATCCTGATTACCTTTCCGGCGATGACAGAACTTATCTCCACGTCTACCGCATCAACCAGAGGTATGAGCGCCTCAAAAAAGAGAGGCCGGTTTTCGTCCGGCAGCATTTCCGGCGCCGGCGACTCACTCTCTTCCGGCCGCCGGATGGTCAAAATGAGCGGTTTTTTGGTCTTTTGTTTCAGATCGCGGATGAATGACCGGCTATCTTCAATCTCTGGTCGTAATCCCTTCCCCCAAACACGGTCAAGCCGTATCTCCAGGATGTCGGCCAGATTCCAATCGGCCTTTTCCCAATCCCGGTCCGCCACCACTCCCACCAGCGCCGGTTTGCCCGGTTTAATCGCCCTTCCGCCAATCTTTACCATTTGTTCTAAATTATATACGATATACAAGCAGATTACAAAGACGGGACTTTGAGGCGGCGCCAATGCCGCATCAAAAAGGGCTGAGATAATTTTATCGCCTTGTGCGGACACATCTCAAAACAACAGAAACAATTAATGCAGTAATTCCGGTTGAACCTTACCCTGCCTTTCTCAATGACGGCGGCCTTCGGTTGAGCCGGGCAGATTTTTTGGCAGTTTCCGCACAACTTGCAGACCGGCGGCACGCTGAAAACCGGCACCGGGACCACCAGGCGCTTCAACACCTTCCTCAACCCGGCCGGAAGGGGGATGGTGCTCAGAACCGATTCCATCTTTGCCGGCGGCTCAAAAACAACCTTTTCTATCTTACCCAGATTGATCACCTCTGCCGCAGGCCGGCCAAGCCGTTCTTGAAGATACGGCGCCAGCGTGGGGGAAAGAGAAACCGCCTTCATCGCCTCAATATCCAGCGCCGCGCAATCCGTAGAGGCAGATAGAAAACCGGCCGGTTTCGCTCTCCCCCTTGAAGACGGACCTTCGCCCTCCATGCCGACCACCGCATCCATAAATCCCAGCCGGGGTTTAACCGCATCGTGAACGTCCAGCAAAAACCGGTTGAAACGTTCGGTTTCAACGAAGCGCAAATGGTATTCTGGTTTCAACATGCCGGGCAGGCAGCCGTATAAATTTTTGACGCTTCCGGTGAAATAGAACTGGCAGTGAGTTTTGAGTTTTGCCGCAGAAATAACCGCGTCAAAATCCCTTAATTCCGCGGCAACCGGCACGCTCTTTACCGCCCGTCCTTCAGGGAGCGGGACCGGCTCCGGCCTGGTGAACTCCACGACCGAAACACCCATTTTCTTCAGCGGCTCGCCCAACCCTTTCCTGGCAATACAGGCGGCCAGGGTTCCGATGCCCGGGCTCTCGCCAATTGCCACTCGGCAGCCCAGGTCAAGTAAAAGGCGACACAGGGCAAGCAGTACCTGGGAATGGGTGGTAACCGCGGTTTCGTCACCGGAAGGCAGCAAAAAATTAGGTTTTATCAGTACCTTTTCCGTCCGCCGGAAAAGGTGGTCTACGTCCAGCGCTTCAAAAATTCTCTGTGTAGCCGCCAGCACTTCAGCCGGAGAATACGTGCGGCACTCCGCAAACACAACTTTACTCATAAAGTTTATTTTTGATAATACTCGTTAGATGTTTGCGGAAGGATAAGCACTACGTTATTGTAGTTGCCGAGCTTGCTCGGCGCCGTTAACAGAGCCCGGCAAGCCGGGCGACTACAAACAATACAAGGCGAAACTTCGGCGGACGCGGTAAATCTGACCCCCTACAACAGATTATTTCAGTTTGGATTGGGCGAAGGAGAGGGTGGATTTCAGGATTTGCGCTACTTCCGGGCGGGTCAGGCCGGCGCCCATCCCGACGTTGAAGTATTTTGTCTCGGTAAAGAGGTCGTCCTCGTGGTGGCCATCGGTGTTGATAATCAACTTTCCGCCCAGCCGGCGCCACAAACTAACCAGGTACCCGTTGGAAAGAGAGTGACCTTTGCGGGCCGAAATCTCAAGCAGTACGCCCTGCTTCTTGGCGAAAAGAAAGTCTTCTTCGGAGATAAGGCCCGGGTGCGCCAGG
Organism: Candidatus Omnitrophota bacterium; assembly: GCA_018829455.1. GTDB lineage: Bacteria > Ratteibacteria > UBA8468 > MWAK01 > MWAK01 > JAHJUB01. Next base: position 11,494 of record JAHJUB010000124.1, on the reverse strand, counting down.
ATATCAATGCCGGCTTCCAGGGCCTTGCGATTCGTGCCGGAGACTACCGGTTCCGCCAGGGTTTCGCCGTGGACCAGAATCAATTTGGCGCCCATCTTCCGCGCCTCCTTCACCAATCCCTTGATGGAACCGGCCGGCGGATGGGTAACTTCAGCGCCCGGGATAACCCTGATTTCCTTCACTTGGCGGTTAATCTCCGCGGCCACCTTGACCACCTCCGGCACCACCCGGCTGATGTTGGAAGTATCAACGTGGTCGGTAATCGCCATCACCGCATACCCTTTCACCTGGGCCCGGCGCACCAGTTCCATCGGGAAATAAACACCGTCGGAAAGGAGGGAGTGGACGTGCAAATCTACCATTTTCATGACGCCTCCGCTTTCAGGTTTTTTATCTCAGTTATGTCTTGGCTGGCTCCAAAACAACCAAGGCATTATGACATTAAACCACCACCGCCTTCATTTGCTCTAGTCTTAGCGCTTTCCCAGCCGGTTTGGCCTAAAATACTAATAGATTTTGGTGGATTCAGTTTAATAAAATTACTATTTTTTGGTTTACAAACTACTGCAAATGGGCATTCTTTAAGATCAGGCAAAAGCGCATTACTGCTGGATACAAAATTACTTTTCTCGATGACTATGTAACCCTCCTCATCCATGCATGGAAGCATTTTTTTAACAACAATTGCGCTATTTCGCACCTTATTTTTATAACATATTTGACAGGTTCTGTTTTTAGCGGAATGCCACTTAAATTCATGTTTCTTAGTCTCACATTTAAAAATACATAGTGTTTCTTTGCAAAAATTTTTGCCAATTACACGATAAACAAAATAATCAATTAAACAAGGACTTTCTATGTTCTCTGTAGGATATTTTCTGTTCCAAATTTCCCAGACTTTTCTCCATGCCAGAGCACTTATTTCATCAATTAATCCATACTGGTAACAGAAAACATCTAAAAAGCTTGATATTAATGCAATATCAGTTTTTATTATTCCACTTCTTAAGGCGACTTTTACGGTGTTTATGTCGCTTGCAACATCTATTTTATCAAAATTTTTGGGATTCTTCCAAACTCCCAATACAATCATATCTCTTAAGAACATGTCAGTTTTTTTATTGCCGAAACCTGAACCTTTATTGCTAATAAGCAAATTTCTCAGCTTTAGTATGTCATTATCGCAAAAATCCAATAGATCATAAGCTTCGATTTTATTGTCTATGAGTATCTGCGAAGCTTTCTTTGCATATTTAATACGCTTGTCGCTCTGTGAAAGAGAAGTTATTCCTAAATTTTTCAAGAATATTTCAGGTTTGCTAATAATTTCGCTTTTATCAAATATACTTGGATCTTCAGAATATTTCTTAAATAAATCTTCAAAGTCCCTTGAACCCCTAAAATCCTGATTTGCAGAAAAATACCTTATGGTACAGATTTCTTCTGGTTTTAATGAAAATGTATCATATAATTCGTAAAATGGGGGTCTCCCAAATTTTTTATAGACATCATGCAACACACCAGCAACTTGCTCACACTTCTCTTCATCTACCTTTGGATTCAAAACCTCCTTGTGATATTTTTCCCAAAATTTATGAAATTCTGAGAAATATTCAAATTGATCATCTAAAACATTCGTATAGCCAATACCTTCATAGTTGGTATAAAAATATTCATTAATTTTAGAAATGATAAATCTGATTTCCTTTATGTTTAAATTTCTTGACGATGTTATTTGAGAATTTGCCAATAATGTTTTAAGAAATTTATTGAAATTTTCCATTTTAATTCCTCTTAACCTTTTTAGTTCAGCACCTTTTTATTTCATAAACAAGTAAGTACTGATGATTTATCTTTAGACAACTACCTGAAGATTGATTTTTTATTTTCTGATTCTCCTGAGTAACAAGTATAATCTCTTTGAGTTGCAGACTATCAATTTTCAATAAATCAACCACCCTTTTTGCCATAGGTTCTATAGATCCGTTTATCCTCACATCTTGGGTCTGAATCACTATAAACTTGCTATCGGTTGTTTCAGATAAATTTTGGTTTATAATCTCTTTTATTTTACTTAAGTAAAGTTCAATTTGTGAATGAGGGGAATTATTGTTTAAAAATGGAGATTTGATAAAAAGTAATTCCTTCCCCTCCTGGCTCTTGCTGATTTCAAAACCGGTTTTGCCTTTTGAAATCAGATTAAGGAATATGACTGAATATCTACTATCATCTGAATACCTTTCAATTACATTCTTATTCAATTGTTTTTCAAAATCTATTTCTGGTAAAACCCATACCGTCGTTGTTTCAAGTTGATCTAATTTTCTCTTTAGTTCTGGCTCTACTAAAGTTGAAGTAATTGTACCATAGGCAGCGATTGTTTCATTTACTTGCAAAGTATCAGATAATTCAGGCTTCTCGAAAATAGGCAGATACTCGTGGGCCAAAAGAAGAAAATTATATTTTATACTATTGTTATACCAGAATCCTGTAGTTTTACAGTTATGCTGTCGTTTGATAATAAGTTCTTTCAATTTAAAACCTGCTCTCAGATATACATCTATTAGTTTGAAACCTAAGGGTATAACATTTTTCTTCCTTCGCGTGTCACCTATTAAAATAGCGCATTGCCTCCCCGGTTTCAACACTCGAAAACTTTCATGGGCAACCTTTGACGTTTCTTTCAAAAAGTCATCCATATCTAAAAATGATAAATCGCCATCCTTAGAATCTGTATACTGAAGAATGTTAGCGTAAGGAGGGTGAGCGCAGATCAAATCTACGGAGTCGTCCGGCAAAAACGATAGGTTTCTGGCATCGCCAACTAATAATTTTGGTTCGTAAATTTGCGGATTATGGTTTTTACCAAGAAAGGGTAATCCAGGCGATGATACCTTAAAATCCAGGTTTTCCCTCGCCAATTCAATTGCTTTCTGGTTGATGTCAAGCGCCGTGCACTTTCTGCCCAGTAATTTGGCTTCTACCGCCGTTGTCCCGGCGCCACAGAAATAATCTAAAACTAATTCGCCGGGCTTTGAATATTTCAGAATTACATTCCGGGGAATATACGGTGACCAGTTCCCCCGGTATTCGCCGCTGTGTGTTGCCCAGGTACCTCTTTGTTTAAAACTCCATACCGTGGTTTGTTCTTCCTTAAAATCTTTCGGTTGGAGTGTTTTAATTTTTTTGAAATGATTCAGATTACTGATATTTATTCCCTGGGATTTCGTGACCAATTTTTCTATATACTTGAAATTTACCCCGTATTTCTTTCCAATTTCTATATCAGGGGTGCCTTTTACCTTCTCTTCCAAAATCAATTCTTGGAGTTTCTTTGCGGCTTGGCAATCTAATTGTTGGGTGGACATAGCATTTTTTTGCAAATGGAATTACAGGTTTCTTTTGACAGGCGGGACGCCTGTCCTACTACGGTTGGGAGGGGATGTAACCCCTCCCCTACAGGCGACCCGGAAAGGGTCGCACTACATTATGGTTTTGACGCCTCCGTCTTCAAGTTGCGCACCTCTACGTCAACCTTCACCACCTTCATGCCGGTCATCGCCTCAACCGCCTCTTTAACCGCCTTCTGAACCTCCCAGGCCAGCTGGGGAATATCGCTGCCGTAAGCCACCTCCACGGAAAGTTCAAAGAAAATTCCGGCCTCTCTCACCTTCACTTTTACCGAATGCTGGGGCGCAGACCGGCCGAAAAGTTCCGCAATTCCGCCGATGAGACCCGGGATGATGCGGGTAACGCCGGAAACCTTGCCGGCCGCGGTGGCCGCAATCGCCGAGAGAACTTCGTGCTCAATCTTGAGATTACCGAAAGATTCTTTAGCCATTTTTATCCCTTTGCAACTTCTGAAAAGTTAATCCCGGAAGCTTCCTTCTCCAGAAAAGTTTCAATCAGTCCGACGTAATATTTCCCGCTCAGGAAACCGGCGTGGCCAAGGAGACGCTGGTAGAGCGGAGCGGTCGTTTTCAACCCGACTATTTCCAGTTCCATCAAGGCACGGCGCATCCGGCTTAAGGCCTCCTGGCGGTCCTTTCCCCGGACAATTAACTTTCCGATGAGCGAATCATAGAACGGCGGCACCGTGTAGCCGGAATAGATGTGGCTGTCAAAACGAACGCCTGGTCCGGAAGGAACGCAGAGTTTTTCAATCCGGCCCGGGTTGGGCCGAAAGTTCTGGTCCGGGTCCTCCGCGTTAATCCGGCATTCAATCGCAGCCCCGCGTATCTGAACCTGCCCCTGGGAAAAAGAGAGCCGCTCCCCGTTAGCGATGCGTAACTGCTCCTTGACGATGTCAATGCCGGTCACCTCTTCGGTTACCGGATGCTCCACCTGAACCCGGGTATTCATCTCCATAAAATAGACGTGGAACTGGTCGTCCAACAGGAATTCAATCGTGCCGGCGCTCCGATAGTTGATGTGTTTTGCCAGGCGGAGCGCGTAGGCGCAAAGCCGGCGCCGCATCCTGGGGGTGACCACCGGCGAGGGCGCCTCCTCAATCAGTTTCTGGTGCCGACGCTGCAGGGAACAATCCCGCTCGCCCAGCGCCACCATCCGGCCGTAACTATCGGCCAGAATCTGAACCTCAATGTGCCGGGGCCGTTCAATGTACTTTTCCAGATATACGGCCGGATTATCAAAAGCGGCCTGGGCTTCGTTCTGACAGGCATCCAGAGACGGCAGGAGTTCCTTCGCCTCCCGCACAATCCGCATCCCGCGGCCGCCGCCGCCGCCGGACGCCTTCAGGATTATCGGAAAACCGACCTTTCGGGCCAAGCGCACCGCCTCCTCCTTGCTTTGAAGGGGCGAAAGGGTGCCGGGCAGAATCGGAACCTTGGCCTGGGCAGCGTTGCGCCGGGCCGCGGCCTTGTCGCCCATCAGCCGGATATTCTCGGCGGTCGGGCCGATGAAGGTTACACCGCTGTCCTCGCAGATTTCCGCAAAAAATGCGTTTTCGGACAGAAAACCATAGCCGGGATGGACCGCGTCGCAGCCGGTGACTTCAAGCGCGGCAAGGATGGAGGGGATGTTGAGGTAGCTCTCCAGACTGGAAGCCGGGCCGATGCAGATTTTTTCCCGGGCCACCCGTACCGTCAGGCTGTCCCGGTCCGCCTCGGAAAAAGCGATCACGCAGGGGATGTCCAGCTCCGTGCAGGCGCGCCAGATACGCAGGGCAATCTCTCCCCGATTGGCAATGAGCACCTTTTTAATCACGGTTTTGAGATTAGAAAAAGAATTTGCCCGAATTCCACCGGTTTGCCGTTTTCAGCCTTAATTTCAAGAACCTTTCCGTTGACTTCACTTTTGATTTCGTTCATCACCTTCATCGCCTCCACAACGCAAAGAGTGTCACCGGCCTTGACCTCCTGACCGACCTCCACGAATGGCGCGGCGCTTGGCGCCGGCGCCAGGTAGAGAGTGCCTACCAGCGGAGAGGTTACGGAAACCGCGTTTTTGTTCACGACCGGTTCCAGCGCTAAACCGGCTGCAAGCATCCCGCCTTCGCCAAGTTTACCCGCCGTAGCTTTAGCGTAGGCGGGGCTATGGCGGGCAAGTCTGGCCGACGCAGTAGGTGTGGAAACCAAAGTTTCGGCGCCCTCCTTAACCAGATACAACTTGAAATCAGGCTTCTCCACGGAAAGGGTAAGCAGGCCGTGCGCTTTCATAAAGTCCACAAATGGCTTCAGTTCTTCCGGTTTCATAGGCAATCCTTTGACAGGCGGGACTTGTCCGCCGAAGCCAGTTTTTGGCGTAGGCGGACGCCTGTCCTACTACATAATTACACCCTTGTCACATACTCTCCGGTGCGGGTATCAACCCTGATAGTGTCGCCCTCATTGATAAAGAGGGGCACCTGCACCACCGCGCCGGTTTCCAGGGTCGCCGGTTTGCGGGTGGCCTGCACCGTATCACCCTTGAACCCCGGAACCGTCCGGGAAACTTTCAAGTTCGCAAAATCGGAAACTTCCACCCCGATAACTTCCTGGTCGGCCATTTTTATCTTGACGTCATCGCCTTCCCGGAGAAAAAGCATTTTGTCTCCCAGCGCCGAAACTGGAAACTGCAGTTCTTCCATCGCCTCTTCGTTCAAAAAGTACGCGATCGCCTGGTCCCGGTACAGATACCGGCCGGCTTCATCGCTAATTTTTACCAGGTCAACCTTTTCCGACGAACGAAGCGTTCGTTCGTAGCTTCGGTCGGTCTTGACCACGCGCAGTTTGCACTTCATGTAGGCCGGTCCTTTGCCCGGCTTCACGTGCTGAGAAGCCACCACCTCCTGCAGTTCCCCGTCCAGACGGAAGACCATTCCAACCCGCAATTCATTTCCATTCATAAAAGAACCCTTTTGATTTTGTGTAGTTGCCCGGCTTGCCGGGCTCATTTAACAACGCCAACCAAGGTTGGCAACTACTAATTAAATTTTTTACATTAAAATTGATTAAAACTGGTGCAAAAACCGGACGTCATTTTCGTAAAAAAGCCGGATGTCCGGTATTCCGTATTTAACCATCGCAATCCGCTCTATGCCTACCCCGAAAGCCAAGCCGGTAAGCTCCTTTGATTTGTAGCCGACGTTCCGCAAAACATTGGGGTGAACCATACCACAACCCAGAATCTCCAAAAATCCGGAATGGCCGCACGAGGCACAACCCTTTGCCTGGCAGACCGGGCAGGAGATGCTCACCTCCGCGCTCGGTTCGGTGAAAGGGAAAAAAGACGGCGTGAAGCGGGTCTTGAAAGAGAAGGGAAAGACGTACTCCAGAAACGCCGTGAGGATGCCTTTCAGGTGGGTGAAATGTGTCCCTTTTTCAACCATCAGGCCTTCCAATTGGTGAAAGACCGGAAAGTGGCTGGCGTCCTGGGCGTCCCGTCGGTAACAGCGGCCTACCGTGATAATCCGCACCGGCGGTTTCTCTTTTTCCATCACCCGAATTTGAACCGGGGAGGTATGGCTGCGCAGAAGGACTCCGGGCGCCAGGTAGAAAGTGTCCTGCATATCCCGGGCCGGGTGGTCGGCCGGGGTGTTAAGTGCGTCAAAATTATACCATTCGGTCTCAATCTCCGGGCCTTCGCGAACCTGAAAACCAATCTTCTCAAAAAAGCCGACTGACTCCCGGATGATTTGGGTCAACGGGTGTAGGTGCCCAATCTTGATTTCCGGGCCAGGCAGGGTCAGGTCAAGGGTTGTCCTTGGTTTTTCCTGCAAACCCTTCTCCGCTTCGGCCAGCCTTGCCTCAACCTCCCCCTTCAACCGGTTGGCCGCTGCGCCAATCAAACGCCGCTCTTCCGGGTTAAGGTCTTTAAGACCGCGCAGGATTTCGGTTAAAAAACCGCTCTTCCGGCCCAGGAACCTGACCCGCACGCTCTCAAGAGCCGCCCGGTCTTTAGCCTCAGTTAACGCTTTTTCAAACTCCAGCCGCAATTCTTCTATTTTGTTTGACATATTCACAGATACAATTTATGTTCTATTATGTATCCCCGCACCGGTTCCGGCACCAGGTACCGGATGGACTCGCCCCCTTTTACCCGTTGCCGGATACCGTGGCCGGAAACAGAGAAGAAGCCCATCGCCAATTCCTGAGACTTGATTCCTTCCGGCAGATTCTCCGGATAACCGGCGTGTTCCCGGCCCGCAACCACAAAGGTGACCAACCGGGCCAGACTATTAATTTTATACCAGGCGCCGATCTCCTGAAAAGCGTCCGCACCCAAAATCAGGTAGAATTTCGCCCCGATTCCGTACTGTTCGGAAAAGTGTTGGACCGTCTCGTAACTGAAAGACGGGCTCTGACGATTTATCTCAAAATCGGAAGCCGCAAAACCCGGGTTACCGTCAATTGCCAGCAGAACCATCCGGTAGCGGTCCTCAGCCGGAGCTTCAGTTAGGCCCCGGTGGACCGGAACGCCGGCCGGCACAAAGAGCACCTTTTCCAGGCCAAGCACTTCCCGGGCCGTTTCCGCCACAATCAGATGGCCGGTGTGAATCGGGTCAAACGTTCCGCCTAAAATGCCAATATTCATTACGTTCTCAGTTGCCCGTCCCCGTACACTAAATACTTATACGAGGTTAATTCTTTTAACCCCATCGGACCGCGCGCGTGAATCTTGTCGGTGCTGATTCCAATCTCGGCGCCCAGCCCGAATTCAAACCCGTCGGTAAACCGGGTGGACGCATTGTGGTAAATTGCGGCCGCGTCAACTTCCTTCAGAAACCTTTCCGCGACTCCGTTGTCTCCGGTAATAATGGCTTCCGAATGACCGGTTCCATAAGTATTTATCCAGCCAATCGCCTCTTCCAATGAACCGATAACCTTAATCGCGATAACCAGGTCCAAAAATTCATTGCCCCAATCTATTGTCTGGGCCGGCAGGGCCTGGGGGATAATCTTTCTGGTTTCCGGACAGCCGCGCATCTCCACCCCTTTTTTCTGAAAGAGACGCGCCATCTCCGGCAGGAAATCCCGCGCAATATCCCGGTGGACCAGCAGCGTTTCGGTCGCGTTGCAGGTAGCCGGCCGCTGGGCCTTGGCGTTTAGGGTGACCGACCAGGCCATCTTCAAATCCGCTGCCTTATCAACGTAGGTGTGACAGACACCCTTGTAGTGCTTGATGACTGGAATCCGGCTCTTTTCCACCACGGTCCTGATTAAAGACTCCCCGCCCCGGGGAATGACCAGGTTGATATAATCGGATAAAGAAAGAAGATACCCAACCGCGGCGCGGTCCCGGCTGGCAACCAGAGAGACAGAGTCTTCCGGGAGACCCGCCTCTTTCAATGACTGCCGTAAAATCTGCGCCAGAACAGTGTTGGTTTGCAGAGAATCAGACCCGCCCTTGAGAATTACCGCATTGCCGCTCTTCAGACAGAGGCTGGCCGCTTCCGCGGTAACGTCCGGCCGGGATTCATAAATAATGGCGATGACGCCGATGGGAACGGAAATTTGTTTAATCAGGAGTCCGTTCGGTCTTTTCGTTTCCCAGAGCAACCGGTTCAACGGGTCAGGCAACTTCATCACTGCGGAAAGAGAATCCGCCATCTTTCGGATACCCGTTTTAGAAATCCCGAGCCGGTCAAGGTAGGCGCTGTTCCGACCGGCTGCCTTCGCCTGCGCCAGGTCTCTTTGATTGGCCTCAACGACCTTTTTCTGCCGGGCAATAAGGGTCTTGCTTAAAAAGGAAAGAAAGCGGTTCCGCTGTTCAGCGGAGGCGTTGGCCAAAACAAAACTGGCCGCCTTTGCCCCTTTCGCCTGTTCTAAAATCTCCTGATAAATAGACATTTCACTCCTTACCCTCCCCGCCTGTAGGGAAGGGACGGGTGGGGGTGCTAACACCTTATTGTACTTTGCGCCCTCTCTTTTGGTCAATTTTATCCTTGGAACCCCGTAACATTTGACGCCGGGCTGGTTTAGGGGTAAAATTATGAGAATGCGCAAAAAACTGTTTTTGGGGTTTTTATGCCTCTGCGGCCTAACCTTCCTGTTAACTTTATCGCCGGCAAGCAAATGCAGCGCGGCTGATAACAAGGTTGTTTCTTTTGAAGTCACCGGCAACCAGACCATCTCCGCCGGCCGCATTATGCTGCTGGTTCAGACCAAAGCCGGGCAGGCCTATTCGGAAGACGTCCTTTCCGAAGACGTAAAGCGTCTGCTGGCCACCGGACTCTTCTTAGAGGTCGTCCCCCGGGTGGAAGAGATCTCCGGCGGCGTAAAAATAACCATTCAAGTCAAGGAAAATCCCACCATCAAAGAAATAAAATTTACCGGCAACAAGCGGTACAACCGAAAACTCCTCCAGAACGAAAGCGGTTTAACGGTAGGCCAGCTCTACGATAAAGACAAGGCGCTGGAAGCAAAGAACAAGGTTGCCGGCTATTACCTCAAAAAAGGGTTCCTCTTTACGGAAGTCGCGCTGGACGTAGTCGAAACATCTCCAACGCAGGTCAACCTGAACTTCCAGGTCCGGGAAGGCGTTATCGCCCGGGTCACCAAAATCTCCATTTTCGGTAATAAGTCAATAAAGCGGAGTAAGATTGAAAAAGTTTTAACCGTCAAAAAACGAAGCCTCCTGGTATTCCGGCTGGGAACTTTCAAGGAAGAGGCGTTGAATAACGACCGGCAACAGATTGAAAAAATTTACAAAAAAGCCGGCTTTGCCGACGTAAAAGTAACGAGCGAGGTAAAACGATATCAGAAAACTTTGGAAGTTATTTACACCATTAAGGAAGGAAGACGTTACGTTCTGGGTTTGGTGAATCTCTCGGGTAACTTAATCTCCCCGGAAGCGGAGTTGCGGAAAGTCCTCTCCAAAAAGACCGGAGACCCATACAGCGAAGAAGCCGTTGCTTTTGACGGGAACAATCTTGCCTCTTTTTATCGCGACCAGGGATACCTCAAGTGCCAGGTGGAACCGGTGGCCGTTTATAATTCCGGCGCCAACGCGGTTGACCTTACCTATCAGATAGAACCGGGCGACATCGTGGAAATAGAGGAGATTAACATTACCGGAAACACCCGCACGAAAGATAAGGTTCTCCGCCGGGAGATAAAACTGACGCCCGGTGACCGTTTTAACGGAGCCAAACTGCGTAAATCAATTTCAAACCTGCGGGACCTGAATTACTTTGAAGAGGTTAACGTCCAGCCTCAGGAAGGTTCGGCGCCGGACAAGGCAAAACTCACGTTTGACGTCAAGGAAAAGGAGCGGACCGGCAACCTCCTCTTCGGCATGGGCTACAGCACCGTGGATGAACTGGTCGGTTTCGTATCGGTGGAACAGACGAATTTTGACTGGCGCAACCCGCCTTCATTCATCGGCGGAGGCCAAAGTTTGCGCGTCTCCGCGGAATTCGGCGGCACGCGGCAGGGTTATTCCTTAAGTTTTTTTGAACCCTATCTCAACGACTGGCCGGTTTCGTTCGGTTTTGACCTTTACAGCCGGACAAAAGATTGGAGCGAGTACAGCGTGGAACGGACCGGCACTAATTTGCGCTTCGGCTGGAGGATTTCCGAATACTGGCGGCTCAGCCTGACCCCCCGGTTAGAAAACGTTACGATCTCCGATATCCAATCAGGGGCACCCCCGGAATACCTTCTCGAGGAAGGGCCCAACCAGCAGAACAGCTTAACCGTTTCTCTCTCCCGCGACACCCGGGATTCTCGGCTGCGGACCACAACCGGAACCAACCAGGAAATATCCTTAAAATACGTCGGAGACTTTTTGGGCGGAGACCGTAACTTCTGGAAGACTCAGTATGAATTCACCTATTACCACCCGCTGCCTAAAGATTTTATCTTCTCCGCGCACGGGCTGGTAGCTTACGCTTCCGGCCTGAACGAGGGGACTGACCTGCCTTTCTACGAGCGTTACTTCTGCGGCGGAGCCAAGACGGTGCGCGGTTACGCCGAACGCTCCCTGGGCCCCCTGTACACCGGCGGCGTGGCCAGGGGCGGCAACCTTATGACGGTGGCAAACATAGAGGTCA
>JAHJUB010000123.1 GCA_018829455.1 Candidatus Omnitrophota bacterium | reverse complement strand
CATCCTGGCGCAGATGATGGAACCGGTTACCCTGAAACCGTTCCAGAAAAAATTCCCGGCCAAGCCGTGGGCTCTCACCGGATGCCGCGGACGAACGCCTCACAAAATTCTCTCATTGTATCTTAAGCATGGCGTCCTGGAGGAGCACAACTGTCGCCTGGCGAAAAAATACGCCGCGGTTGAAAAATCCGAACAACGATGGGAAAATTTCCGGATCGCTGACGCCGAGGTAATTATCGTGGCCTTTGGCAGCGCCGCCCGCCTTGTTAGGGCTGCGGTTATGGCCGGCCGCGGTAAGGGAATGCCAATCGGACTCTTCCGACCCGTTTCCTTATGGCCTTTTCCTTACCAACCCTTGCGTCAATTGGCGGGGAAGTCCTGTAAATTTTTAGTGGTGGAGATGAATTTGGGCCAGATGGTTGAGGATGTCCGCCTGGCCGTAGAAGGCGCCTCCCCGGTCTCTTTTTACGGACGTCCCGGTGGTGGAGTCCCGACGCCGGAAGAGATTCTGGGTGTTGTAAAAAAATTAATAAAATAATGGAAAAGACAATCTTTGAAAGAACAACGGGATTGCAGGAAGTTTCAAACAGTTTTTGCCCCGGCTGCGGCCACGGAATAGTGATGCGGGTGGTGGCAGAATTGGTGGAGGAGATGGGCCTGCGGGAAAAGACCATCGGCGTTGCGCCGGTGGGGTGCGCGGTTACCGCTTACAATTACTGGAATTTTGACGTAACCGAAGCCGCCCACGGAAGGCCGCCGGCCGTTGCCACCGGCATCAAAAGAATTTTGCCGGACCGATTAGTCTTCACCTATCAGGGAGATGGAGACCTTGCGGCCATCGGGACCGCGGAAATTATCCATACGGCCAACCGCGGTGAAAACATCACCACTATTTTTGTCAATAATGCGGTTTACGGCATGACGCGCGGACAGATGGCGCCGACCACAATGCTCGGTCAGAAGACCACCACAACTCCCTTCGGCCGCGACCCCAAAGCACACGGTTACCCGATTAAGGTCTGTGAACTTCTGGCCGTTTTAGACGGGACTACTTATCTGGAACGAGTTGCTTTGATTGACCCCGGTTCGGTTCGTAAGATAAAGGCGGCGATAAAAAAAGGGTTTGAGTGTCAATTGGCGTGCCGGGGCTTTTCCCTAATTGAAGTTCTTTCTCCCTGTCCGGTTAACTGGGGATGCACGCCGGTCCAGGCGCTTGATTTTATCCGCGAAAAGATGCTGGCCGTTTTCCCGCCCGGAATAATCAAGAATAATTTTTGACCGGTAACAACAAACTGTGTTAAAATATCAACAATAGGATTTTTTTTGCCAAATAGGGCGCCTTCGCACAAGGTTTACCTGCCGAAACTTCAGTGTAGGCAGGCTACGGCGAAGAAAGCCCACCTGCGCAATACGGACGCCTCGTTATCAGGCGGCTTCGCCGCCACCCGGCGTCCTTGCTACGGCGACCAAAGGAGGTAACAATGAAAGTAAAAGTGGACGCGGATACTTGCACCGGATGCGGGCTTTGCACCGACAGTTGTCCCGATGTTTTTGTTTTGGATGGTGAAGTTGCCAAGGTAAAGGTTGACCCGGTTCCGACCAGCGCCGGGGAATGCGCACAACAGGCAATTCAAGACTGCCCCGTTAATGCTATTACGGAAGGTTGACGAGGATGATGAAAGAGATGAGAATTCACGCCCGGGCCGGGCAGGGTGCTATCACCACCGCCGCTCTGCTTGGAACCGCTGTTTTTATGGAAGGCGGGTATGCCTATGCCTTTCCCAGTTTCGGGGCCGCGCGCATGGGCGCGCCGATGAACGCTTTTATCCGTATTTCCGACCGGGCCATCCGGCTCCGCAGCCAGATTTATAATCCGGATTACGTATTAGTGGTTGACCCAACGCTCATCCGGAACGTAGACGTTCTGGCCGGAGTGAAAGATAATGCGGTTGTAGTCATAAATTCCAGGGAGCCGCTTTTCCTTAATTCCAAATCAGCCGGGATTAAAATTATTTACGTGCCGGCTACCGAAATTGCCATGCGTCACCTGGGGCGCCCCCTGGGTAATACCGCCCTATTGGGAGCGTTTGCGGCCGTTTCGGAAACGGTGAAATTGGAAAGTCTGAAGGAAGTGGTTAAGCGCCGTTTTCCCGGAGAAATTGCCGAAAAGAATATCGCGGCTCTTTCGGAAGGATGGGAGGCGGCATGCTGCGGGTAAATGGGTTACGAATAAAGATAACGGCTGAGCCGGGAAGCGCCAGAAATAACAAAACCGGTTCCTGGCGGGTGGAAAGAAGGCCTGAATTCCGGCAAAAGGATTGCATCGCCTGCCGGCTGTGTATATTGGTTTGTCCGGAGGGAATTGTAGCCGGAAAAGAAAAAAATAGTTTTAAGACCGATTACCTTTACTGCAAAGGATGCGGTCTTTGCGCTGCGGTTTGCCCCAAGAAGGACATTGAGATGGTTGCCGAAGAAACCGAGAGCGAAAAATGAAAGATTTCATCGAAGGTTCCGAAGCGGTTGCGCGGGCTGTATGCCTCTGTAAACCCGGCGTAATTTCGGCGTATCCAATCACACCTCAAACCCACATCGTGGAAGGACTGGCTCAAATGGTGGCCGACGGTCGTTTAAAAAGCCAGTTTGTCAACGTGGAAAGCGAACATTCCGCCGCTTCGGTTGTTTTGGGCGCGGTTGCCGTCGGACAACGAGTTTTTACAGCCAGTTCCTCGCAGGGTTTAATCCTGATGAGCGAGGTTATCTTTAACATTGCGGGAATGCGCATGCCGGTAGTTATGGCGTGCGTTAACCGGGCATTATCGGCGCCCATCAATATCTGGAACGACTTGCAAGATTCAATGGCGTTGAGGGACAGCGGCTGGGTGCAATTTTACGCGGAGAACAACCAGGAAGCCGCCGACCTTATCTTTCAGGCCTACCGTCTGGCGGAGGACCCTCGAGCCCTCATCCCGGTTATGGTTTGTTTGGACGGTTATATTTTGAGTCACGGTTTGGAGGTGGTTGATATCCCGGAAGAAGATAAGGTGACGCAGTTTCTGCCGCCGTTTAATCCATCGGAAAAACTGGACACAGCTAATCCCAAGAGTTTCGGGCTTCTGGCCGGACCGGATTATTATCTGGAAATCAGACATGATTTGCACCAGACAGTTAAGGATGCCCTGACGCTGATTCCGGATATTACCGCCGACTTCAAGCGCATTTTCGGCCGTAATTCCGGCGGTCTGGTAGAATCCTACCGCTTGGAAGATGCGGAGATGGCGATAGTTTCAGCCGGCTCAGTCTGCGGAACGATTAAAGATACCGTGGATGTTTTAAGGGCGGAAGGGAAGAAGGTTGGTCTCTTGAGAATTATCACCTACCGGCCCTTTCCGGAAGAATTGATTCTCCAGGCGCTGGCGAAGGTTCCGATGATTGCGGTTCTGGATAAAGCTGTTTCGCTCGGCGCCAGCGGACCTATTTACGCAGACCTGAAAGCCGCTTTTCAGGGGAAACCCGGTAAAAAGATCAGCGGTTACATCGCCGGTCTTGGCGGCAGAGACATTACGCCGGATACGATTAAAGAAATATTTAAACAACTTGCCGGACCGGAAGTAAGCGACCAGTTTATCGGTTTGAAAAATTAAGGAGAACCCGATGCCGGAACATCTTCTTTCGCCCGGTCATACCGCCTGCGCCGGATGCGGTCAATCGCTGGCGGCGCGCCTGGTGCTTGATGCGGCCGGACCAAACACCATCATCGTTAATAACACCGGATGCCTGGAGGTTTTTTCCACCACTTACCCGGACACTGCCTGGGAAGTGCCCTTCATTCACTCCCTTTTTGAAAATGCGGCCGCAGTTGCCTCCGGAGTAGAGGCGGCTTTAAGGCAGAGCGGTAAATTAGCGGAAGTCAGGGTAATCAGCCAGGCCGGAGACGGCGGTACCGCGGATATCGGGCTTCAAGCGCTTTCCGGAATGTGGGAACGGGGGCACGACATCCTTTCCGTCTGCTATGATAATGAAGCATACATGAACACCGGAATTCAGCGCAGCGGCCTTACGCCGACCTATACTTCCACGTCCACCAGCCCGGCCGGCCAGAGTTCCACCGGCAATCCGAGACCGAAGAAGAACATAGTGGAGATTGCCGTGGCGCACGGGATTCCCTACGTGGCGACCGCATCGGCCGGATTCCCGCTTGACCTGCAGAAGAAGGTGAAAAAGGCGATGGCGATTAGGGGACCGAAATTCCTGCACGTTCACGTTCCCTGTCCGTTGGGCTGGCGCCACGAACCGGAACAGACTTACCAGATAGCCCGGCTGGCCGTGGAAACCGGACTCTTCCCCATGATTGAATTTGAAAACGGAAAGATTTCCGGACGTTATCTGATTGTCAAACCAAAACCGGTGGAAGATTACCTGAAACCACAGGGACGGTTCCGGCACCTTTTCAAGCCGGCCGCGGAAGCGGCTCTAAAGGAAATTCAGGAGCTCGCCAACCGGAACATTGAGCGCTACGGCCTTCTTAAAACCGCCGGCAGTTAATATAATGTAGCGTAGTTGCCGAGCTTGCTCGGCGCTGTTAATGTAGGGGAGGGGCTACGTCCCCTCCCGCCCAGGAGGAAATTATGGCTCTAATTAGTTATTCGGCGTACGAAATTATCAAGGTTGCGATTGAGATTGAAAAGAACGGATACCAATTTTACACGGAAGCCGCTAAGCTGACCCGGAGTAGTTCGGTGGCCGAGCTTTTCCGGAGTCTTGCCCAAGAAGAGATTCAGCACCAGGCCTTTTTTGAGGGACTGGCAAAACTTATTTCTCATAAAGAGAACGCCGAAATTACCCCGCCGGATGAATATCTGTCTGCAATCGCGGACGCATCCATTCTGCAACAGAAGCGGGGGATGAAAGCGATTGCGGAAAAGCGGCTTACTGACCAGGAAGCGCTTGATATTGCGGTTCAGGTGGAAAAAAACGCCATTCTTTACTACACGGAACTGCTCCGTTTTGTGACCGAAAAAGAAAAAGGAATGGTTGAGGAATTGGTTGCGGAGGAAAAGAGGCACCTTACCAAACTGATTTCAATCGGTAAGAATTTACTGTAGTTGCCAAGCTTGCTTGGCGCTTTTAACAGAGCCCGACAAGTCGGGCAACTACACAACCTTTCCGCTGCAGATTGTGCAGCAAACCCTTCCCTTCATTTTTTCACCCAAAAACGGTGTGTTTTTACTGCGCGATTTAATCACTGCCTCTGTCAGCGTCCACTCTTCCTTCGGGTTAAAAATAGTGATGTCGGCCCTTAACCCTTTCTTAAGACTGCCCCGGTCATTGAAACGAAAGATTCGGGCCGGGTTTGATGTCAGGCAGGCGATTAAAATATTCAGGGGAATTTCCGTGGCCAATCGCAGAAGAAGGGGCAGGGCGGTTTCAAAACCGATGATACCGAAAGCCGCATTTTCAAAATCGGTTTCCTTCTCTTCCCGGCTGTGCGGCGCATGGTCGGTTACGATAACCTCAATTGTACCATCCTTAATACCATCCCTCAGCGATTTAACGTCATCTCTGGTGCGCAGGGGCGGGCTGACCTTGGTATTGGTATGGTAGCCCTTTACCGATTCCTCGGTTAAGATAAGATGATGAAAGGTAACCTCTGCGGTTATTGGAACGCCTTTCTTCTTTGCCTGCCGGAGGAGAGCGATTGAGCCGGCTGACGTAAGGTGGGCGAGGTGAATCCGGCTTTCCGTCAGAGAAGCGAGGGCGATGTCACGAAAGACCGCTATTTCCTCTGCCTCTCGGGGAATGCCGGGCAAACCCAGGAAGGTGGATATCTTCCCCTCGTTCATCACCCCGTTACGGGCCAGCGTTAGTTCTTCCGGATGGTCTATGAGCGGCCGGTCCACCATCTTTGCGTATTCCAGTCCGCGGCGCAAAACCCGGTTGTCGGCGACGCAGTTTCCGTCGTCCGAAAAAGCCACGGCGCCGTTTTCGGCCAGGTCAGCCATTTCCGTCAGTTCTTTTCCTTCCCGGTTTTTAGTGATGGCGCCGATCGGAAAGACCGAAATGGATGTTTCCCTTCCCTTGTTAAAAACGAAGGCGACCAGGGGGCCGGTGTCCAGACAGGGAGCGGTATTGGGCATCGCCATGATTGTAGTATAACCGCCGGCTGCGGCAGCCGTTGCGCCGGTTTTAATCGTCTCTTCATCCTCTCGTCCCGGCTCCCGTAAATGGCAGTGGCTGTCAATGAATCCCGGGCAGACAATTCGGTTGGAAGCGTCAATAACACGCGGTTTGCCCTGTGGTTTTATCGCTTTAGCCACTTTCTCAATTTTACCCGTTGCACAGGCAACGTCCATAATTTCATCAATTCCCTGAGCCGGGTCAATCACCCTTCCGTTTTTGATTAACAGGTCCATTTGGTCACCTCGCTTTAGTTTTTAATAAAAACATTTAAGTGAGAATGTTTCTTTGTGCGACACTTGCGTAGGTTTTGTCTGACACGTAGCGTGTGGAACAAAAGAGACATTTGAACGCGCGCTTGGAGGGACTCGAACCCTCAGCCTTTAGCTTCGGAGGCTAACGCTCTATCCAATTGAGCTACAAGCGCAAAAGTTCCGTGCTAAATTTCGTACGGTAGTCGCCCGGCCTGCCGGGCTCTGTTAAATGTAGGGGCGGGGACTCCCCCCTGACAAGGGGGGCAAGGGGGGTTAGTTACAGCCCCTCCCACAGCGGGAGGGGACACAGCCCCTCCCGCTGTTAACGACGCCGAGCAAGCTCGGCAACTACAAAAGCATTACGCTATATTTCAACCGGATTGTCCAGTCTGACGCACCTTTACAAAACGGTTCTTAAGGGCGGATTCCCTCGCGGCCAGACAGGTATAGACGCTTTGAATACCGGTCCAGATAGACGTGCGCGATTGCCCCTTGCCTTTTACGAGGTTGAAAAAATCGTACGCCAGTTCCAGGTCTCCGCCAAAATGACTGAGTCCGGAACCGGCCTTGACAATATCAGAAAACGGTTTGTGATGCCGGATGTGCCGGAGCGAATTTTCATACCAGTCAAACTCAACCGTGCCGAGATAACCGCTCACCGTGGAACCGCGGGCCGCCGCATCCCGTCTGGAAAAAAAGACCTGCGTGTATATCCCGTGGGCGCCGGAAGCAAACTCCACCACCGCGCTGGAAGCATCTTCGTTCGTGCCTGTTTTTGTTGTTCCGCAATCAAGACTATAGACGCAGTGATGGTCATTATTATGCCAGCCTGAATTATTGCGTTTCCGGTTGATGGGGCTTTCCAGGCAGGTATCGGTTTCGCCGCACTTTGAACAGACCAGTCCGGCCGGTTTTTTACCCCCGAAAACTTTCTGGAAGGTTGCCATTGCGCCAACCCTGGTAATCGGAGAATCCATCAGGTAACTCATATAGTCAAAATCATGCGTGGCTTTCTGCAGAAAAAGTCCTCCGGTTATCTTATAATCCCGATACAGTTCTTCCCAGTAAACGGTCCCGTAAGTAACGTAATTCCAGGCCATGATGTGAACCGGATTTCCAACCGCTCCGTTCTGGATGAGGTCTTTTGCAAAAGCGCACAGGGGAGATGTCCTTAAAGGGAAGCTCACGACCACCTTGCATTTGGATTTCTCAAAGGCATCTTCCAGGTCGTTTGCCTGTTTCATGGAAACGGCGACCGGTTTTTCCAGGTAAAGCGGTAGATCAAACTTTGCCGCCTTGATAGCATAGGGCGCATGAAGATTGCAGCGCGACCCGATAACAAGCGCGTCCAACTTTGCTTTGCAGACCATCTCTTCAAGTGTTTCGTAGAAGACCGCTTTTTTACGATCAGATTCAGAAAGTTTTTGACGCACACCATTTTCGTCCGGGTCCACAATGCCCACAACCTGAATATCAGGTTCGGCTTCCCGGAAAGGGCCGTAAACCAGGCCACAGGTTCTTCCGCCGAAACCGACAACTCCCAATCTCATTTTTTGTCTCCTCTTTGTTTTTTATTTCTTTGTCGCTATATTATAAACCAAAAAGGTTCTAATTGGAAGAAAGCGCTTTCCGGATTATCTGCATAGAGCGTTTGGCGGCTCCGGTTTCCCGGCTGATTGCCTGGTAGGCCTTTTCGCCGGATTCTTTTGCCCAATCCGGTTCGGTAAGGCAGCGTAAAAAGAAAGCGTAAAGACCATTTGCGTCAAGAACTAACTCTCCGCCGCCGGATTTCTGCAAAATTTCCGCTTCTTCCTGGAAGTTCCAGGCGTGCGGTCCGAACGCGGCCGGCTTTGCGAAGGCCGCCGGTTCCACCAGATTATGTCCGCCGTCGCCAAAAACGGTCAGACTGCCGCCGACAAAAGCCGCGCGGCTTGCCGCATACGCCTGGTTGAGTTGGCCCATAATGTTCAGAATAAGGAAATTTTCCGTAAAGGGCGGGCGCAGGGAGGAAAATTTCTGGTATTTCAATCCTTCTTTTTGAAAAATAACTTCCAGGTTACTGCGTTCCAGGTGTCTGGGCGCAAATATTATCCTCAGGCCCGGAAATTCGGACAATAATTTTCGGGAAACCGCAACAGCCATCTCTTCTTCTTCCGGGTGGATGGAGCCAAAGACGATGCTGCGGCCGGTCAGATGGAATTCTCTCCTTGCTTCTTCCGAATTTATCCCCTTTGCCTGCCGGAAGACCACGTCATATTTGATATTACCGGTTATCGTCACCCGCTCCGGCGAGACCCCCAGATTTATAATCCAGTCCGCTTCGCGGCGGCTGCGCATGCCGACTTCTTGAAGTTGGGTAAGGACCGGCGCGGTTATGAAGCCGACTTTCCGGAATCGGCGGTAGGAATTGGGTGAAAATCGTCCGTTGAGGAGAACCGCCGGGATGTTGCGTCGAGTTAGGGCAAAAAGGAGGTTAGGCCAGAACTCTGTTTCCAGACTGATAAAAAGCCGGGGTTTGCAGCGGCGTAAAAATGACGGCCAGATGAAAGGCAGGTCAAACGGAAAGTAGGTTATCGGAATTTCCGGAAGCAACCGCTGCGCAGTCCTGAAACCGGTAATTGTCGTGGTGGTGAGGAAAACGGGTAATAAGAGTTCTTCTCGGAGCAAATCAATCAGGACGTGGGCGAGGGAAACCTCTCCCACGGAGAGCGCCTGAATCCAGATACAATCCGAAGGAATGTTGGGATGCAGGTTAAACCCGAAGCGCCTTAGAATATCGTTCCTTTGGCCGCCCCGGCGGCAGTGGCGTCTGGAAGAGATGAAGGCAAATAACGGAAAGCATAAAACCAGCAGGATGTTATAAAGGATATAACCCGGGAATTTTCGCATTTATAGAACTTGTGTTGCAACTGAGCGAATTGGTATGCCTTTTCGGGTAAGATACTCTTTGGCCTGACGAATGGTATATTCCCCGTAATGAAAGATGCTGGCCGCCAGAACTGCATCCGCTTTTCCTT
>JAHJUB010000215.1 GCA_018829455.1 Candidatus Omnitrophota bacterium | reverse complement strand
GAATGCCCTCGAAAAAACATTACCAAAATACAGAATCGTTCTATGCAATCCCCCCTTTGAGGACTTCAATGAACATGAACGGAATCAATATGGAAACCGGCTTCAAAGCGTTCACAAGCCCTATGAAATCCTTCGCCGTGTATTGGATATTCCACCGGCTATGATGGGTTTCGTATTACCCAAATCAGCGATCATCGGAGGGAGGTACGATGATCTCCAGAGTCGAATAGCGGGCCATTACACGAACATTGAAACCGTGGCCTTGCCGGATCGCGTATTTGCGTTTTCGGATCAAGAGACAATGCTCGTTATGGCGTCAAGGCTCGATCCTGAAAAAGATATAAGTGTTTTTACTAAAACAACCTGGGTGCGGGAAAAGGATAGGCAGCCTTTTCTCGAGGCAGGTCATTTGCCCGAGTCGATTAAAAAAACCACTTCAAGAGAGGTAATACAGAAGGCGCACAAGGATCTCTGGAATCCTCCTTTATGGGAGGTTTTTGAATATCTTAGCGAATATCTACCATTAAAGGATATTGCTGATGTTCATAGAGGTATTGAATGGAATATCCCTTTGGATGAAAACAGAAATATCCTTATATCAGATAAATCCAAGCCTAAATTTATGAAAGGGATTGATAAAGTTCCCGGAAAATTGGAACAATACTGGGCGCAGAATTTCGTCTATCTAAATATGGATGATAGATTTCGGAGAACCCGTGCTCACTTCCATCCATGGAGAAAGCCAAAAGTTATTATTAATGGCCATGTCTTGCGAAGGGGACCTTGGCGAATGGCAGGCTTCCCAGATAATGAAGGCTTAGTTTGTAATCAAAACCTCATTGGTATTTGGCCCACATCCCATTACGGAGTCGAAGTCATTGCCTCTCTCATTAATTCGCCTGTAATCAATTCAATCCTATTTATAAAAGAGGGTAAATGGCGAAACAGGGTCCAAACAATCAAAGCATGTCCTACTCCATTTGTCCCTGAAGTTAGTCAAAAGAGAATTACTCAGTTAGTAAGAGAATATCAAAATCTTAGGAAAATTTACCAATCAGACTATGATAGGGAGTCTGTGGTCAAAGAATGTGAAGAGAAACTTCGGAAAATTGATAGCATCGTCCTAGAGTCATATGATCTTCCTCCAAGGTTTGAGCGCAAGTTGCTTGACTTCTTCAAGGGCTATTCTCGCCCAGTTGCTTTTCCCTTTCCCGACTATTTCCCTGCGGATTTCAAACCCTGCATTCCTCTTTATCAGTATTTGGAAATGGATATGAAAAAAGTTAGTGCCGGTGAGCTGTTGAAAAGGATTGAACCAATCGATTCAGAGGTTATCCACGAGTTCGTACGGGACCTTGAGGAGATGCAAGCCTGATGGATGGTTATCTTTTAGATACTACTGCGGCAAGTGTACTCTGGGATCAAAAACACCACGATCATCAAATGATTAGGGGATTCCTTCAGGGCGTTGCGGAATCGCCAACATGGGTTTCTATTGTTGTTCTGGGAGAGGTTACGTATGGTTTGAAAACAGCTCCTCAGATGGATGAGAATCGTCAAGCTGAGGTCAGAAGGAAAATGGCAAGGTTTCCATCAATCCTTGACGTGAACAAACACACTATAGAGCCTTATTCGGATCTCAGGGCCGCCTTGTTTAAGAAATACTCACGAAAAGATACAAGGGGGAGGCTCAAGACAAAATGGCCTGAAGATCTGCTGGATCGTACAAGTGCAAAAGAACTTGGTGTGCAGGAGAATGATCTCTGGATTGCTGCCCAAGCTATCCAGCATAATCTCATTCTAATCACGAGCGATCATATGAGACGGCTGCAGGAAGTATCAACGGAACTCGACTATCCACTTCAACTGGCTTCATGGAAATGATTATAAGTGATAAGCACCGGGGGAGTAATAATGACCGCCATAGAAAAGGAGAATGTAAGACCGATTGAAGAGGTGTTGGAGTATATGGCAAAGGAAATACCGTAGGAAGAATGGGATAAGCTTCCGGAAGACTTAAATTAAAATCTGGATCATTATCTTTATGGCGTGCCTAAGAAAAAAACCCGAGTATAAGTGACATTACCTTCTATCGGAGAAAACTTCATGGCTAATAATGTTCGCTGGGGGTTGGACAATCCGCATCCTCTTTCCCGGATGAAGATGGGGCTGGTCTGGCAAGGGAAGTACGATAAATATGGCAACCGCCGGACCGTTGACATTGCCGGTTGCGCCATGCCCCTGCAGAAGATCGAGACCATTGACGAACCCGCCTCCCAGCCCAGGTCCAGGGCTCCCTTTTCGATCCCATCAAGGCCCACCATGACGATTTCCGCAACATGCTGATCTGGGGCGACAACAAGCTCGTCATGGCAAGCCTCCCCAAGGACTTCAAGGGAAAGATCGATCTCATCTATATCGACCCGCTTTTAATGTGGGTGCGAATTTAACGATGGCACTTTCATTCTGTTGAATTATTGGATATCCATCCAAAAGGTGAAAATATCATCCACCTCAAAAACCTGAGATATGTCTGACACCGCACGAATGTTAGTTTTTCATTTGTTTTGTGTTGATTTTAGTCAATTTTAAAAGGCATGGTTGTCAGGCCTACACATTTCACACACCTCAACATTCATGCAAGTTTTGGAACAAATCGTAACTCGGCCTAAACTTCTGTAATGCAGATTGCTTTATTGT
>JAHJUB010000169.1 GCA_018829455.1 Candidatus Omnitrophota bacterium | reverse complement strand
TCGTCTTTTCGACCGATCGTTGAGAGCCCCAAAAATTGAGAAAATGGGGAAAATGGATGATATAACAGACAATTAAAAAACTCAAACCCCGTTCTCCCTTAATTATGAACTGAGAGCACTTTTATCGACCACAGAAATCCGACAGAATTCCCTCGTGTAAAATCATCCCTACTCGTTCCTTACTCATTTGAATGGGAAGAACGGTTTTCTCAGTCCCGACATTTTTTCAGCCTAAAAACCAGATAAACAGGATTGTTCTGATAGAGCCCGTCCATGGCCCATCCCGTCGGAGCAAGAATGTCCTGAATTCCTTCCTTTCCTAAAAACTGCAGGGCCGCTCCCGATGTTTCCGCCATGACCGTGATGGTCGGATCGATCCGTCCCCTGTCGAGAAGGGCACTGCCGACTGCGATTGTCGAACCGGACGAATGATCATTCAGGGTTTTCAGCACAGCATGAATGTCTTCATCCCGCCCGTATTCAAACAGCCCGCCTTCAGACGAACAGACGACGATGTCATTCCCCCTGGAGATCAGAAGGTTGGTCAGTTCAGCCGTTTCCGACCAGGCTGTGCGATGAAACTGATAAGTCAGGTCAAGCTTTTGGAAGGCACATCCCGGCTCCTTCAGTGCTTTCACGCTTTTTTCCGCAAAACGGGAGCTTAGGGCATCGATCTCGAAAAGATGAATCTCGATTCTTCGATCCATCAGAAGGGACGGATCCTCTTCCTGAATGAGCCGAAGTGTGTTGATGCTGTCGGATGCCGCTCCGCCGGCGATATTGATCAGGCACAGGCGATCACCCGGTCGGACCCGCAGTTGAGGGAAAAGGGCCTCCGTCTGAAGCCGGCACAGATCCCTCAGTCGCATCCGTGCCGCAATTCCGCTCACTCCCATGGTCGCCATGCGGTCGATTTTCCGCTCTTCCCCTCCTCCGATGAGCTGCGGTCCCAACTTTAACATATAAGTGCCCATTCCGCTGAGATAGGCGGCAGGTGTCTCGTAAAAATGGGTTCCGAAGATGTAGGAATGGTCGGCGATCATTTTTTTCTGAGCGTCGGGCATCATTTTCATCATCGCCGCCGCCTGAGGGGATTTTGCACACAGTTCCGTCAGAATTTTTTCATCGATGGACGCCTCGAACAGAGGATGGGTGATATCGAGAACTGGTAGTTCCAGGCCCGTGTCCGTAAACACATAACTCAAACCGGATACCTTGTTCGGCTCCGGAATCCTCTGATATTTTTCTCCGTAATCGTTCATTCATTTCCTCCTTCCCCCAATCGACCGCTTCATTCATCAATTATTTTTCATCAAACGGAGTCGGTATTTCCCTTGAATTCATTATAGAGGCAAATATACACCCGGGGCAATGGTTTCTGCCCACAGCTTCTTCTCTTGACAAAATCAGAGGCATTTATTACGAAATATATACGGCATCCAAAATCGACTTCCAGAGAAGGCGAAAACGAACCCGGGTTTGAGCACCTGATCAGGCCCGGCGAAGGCGGCCGCGGGATCATGGGTGGCCGGCAAAAATATCAACACCGCGAGGATGCAGTCCTCTAATGCCCTCGTCTCGGGCATATGGGGAGAGGTTCATCAAAAACGAAATCCGGTATATGGGCTTCCACACACTCTTCCGGATTGCAGCAGGTGTAACAGACCCGTTTGAAAGCCCGGTATCCTGTGAGATCCACTTCTTCAGAAAGAAAATCCATTTTTGCCGGTTCATCACTCATCAGGTCCGTACTCAGGTATTTTTTGTTGTCATCGGGAAAGACCGTGACGATCACGGCATCCGGACCCATCTCATTCTGGACTTTCAAAGCCCCCAAAAAATTTGCTCCCGATGAAATTCCGACACCTATTCCCAAACGGGAAGCCAGTTTTTGGGCCATCAGAATCGCATCTCCATCATCCACGGCCACAATCTCATCGAGGGACGATAAATCAAGGATGGGAGGGATGAATTCATCCGAAATACCCTGTATCCGATGGGCTCCCACCTTCTTACCTGTGGAGAGAGTCGGGGAATTGGCTGGTTCAAGAGGAAAGAGCTTGATCCCGGGATTCTTTTCTTTCAGAAAACGGCCGACCCCCATAATTGTCCCACCTGTTCCCACACCGGCCACAAAAGCGTCCGGCCTCAGGGAGCGGAAGCTCAACTGCCACCATATTTCGGGGCCAGTCGTCAGATAATGGGATTCAATGTTGTGCGTGCTGGAAAACTGGCTGGGAAGAAAAGCCTCTTCTGTTTGATCAGCCCATTCCCTGGCAAGTTGGATGCTTCCGAGGAAGCCGTTTTCTTCTTTGGTGACAAGTCTTATCTCGGCGCCCAGGCTGCGGATCAGTTTAATCCTTTCCTCACTCATCCAGTCCGGCATGAAGATCACAACCGGATGGCCTAGGGCCCGGCCGATGGCGGAAAAGGAAATCCCAGTGTTTCCACTCGTCGCTTCTCCGATGGCGCCCCCGGGTTTGAGAAGACCCCTTTCATAACCCATCTTCAGGATCTGAAAGGCCATCCTGTCTTTAATACTTCCCGTCATGTTCAAGTTTTCAGCCTTGGCATAAATCACTCGGGATTTATTCTTGTAGTTGAAATCGACAGCCAGCAGCGGGGTATTGCCGATAAGACAGGACAGGTTACTCAGCCT
>JAHJUB010000122.1 GCA_018829455.1 Candidatus Omnitrophota bacterium | reverse complement strand
TAAATATCCTGCAACCTTCATGATTTGCTGTGCTTGCCTTTTAGCCCTTCTATCCGGAGTGTTATAAAAAATTGTAAAGGCAATGCCAATAACAAAGACCACCGCACCGCACCAAATCAGCGCTTTTTTCACCGTACCCCCTCTTCAAGGCTATGGCCGTAACAAAGTTCGCAAATATTCAGTCAACCCCGTTTCTCGGTGTCATTGCGAGAAGCGTCGCGACGAAGCAATCTCGGGATTAAAAGATGAGATTGCCACGCTCCCTTCGGTCGCTCGCAATGACAGAACGGTGTTTACTTGCAAATTTCCGTTAATCCCTGGTTGGCGTTTTTATCTTATGTAGGGGAGGGGCTGTGTCCCCTCCCGACGTGGGCGGGGATGTAACCCCGCCCCTACATTTAAAAGAGCCAAGCAAGCTTGGCAACTACAATACGTGCGATAAATCGCACCGCTACATTACCACACGATGACAGGCGAGACTTGTCCGCCGAAGCTTTAGCGAAGGAGGACGCCTGTCCTACTGCGGGAGGGGACACAGCCCCTCCCCTACATTATTACCCATTTACGATTCACCGTATTTTATAATGCGGGGATTTTGTGGATTAAATTCAGCGCTTCATTCCGGGTCTTGGCGTCTTTCAGGAAGATGCCGCGCATAACCGAGGTTATCGCCCGGCTGCCTGGTTTTTTGACCCCGCGCATCGTCATACAGAGATGTTCTGCTTCCACCACTACCATGACGCCCCGGGGTTTCAGGGTTTTCATAATGGTGTCTGCAATCTGGGTGGTCAGCCGTTCCTGCAGTTGCAGCCGGCGGCTGAAGATTTCCACCACCCGGGCCAGTTTGGAAAGTCCGGTGATGCGGTGTTTGTCCGGGATGTAGGCGATGTGGGCCCTACCCAGAAAAGGAAGCAGGTGATGTTCGCACATGGAGTAGAGCGGTATATCCCGGACCAGAATCAATTCGTTGTATTCCTCAACGAAGACAACGTCCATTTCTTTTTTTGGGTCATTTTCCATTCCGGAAAAAAGTTCCAAGGCCATCTCGGATACCCGCCGCGGAGTATCTTTTAATTCCTTCCGGTCCGGGTCTTCGCCGATTCCTTCCAGGTAAAGCCTAACTGCCTGTTGAATCTTTTTCTGGTCCATTTTTTTGGTCGTTTTCTTTTGCGGGCTCTTCTGTAATTCCCGAAATGAGTTTGTCAATCTCCTTCCCGGTAAGCGTCTCTTTTTCCAGAAGAGTGTTTGCGAGCCGTTCCAGACTTCCTCTCTTTTCCTGAATGATGCGGAGCGCTTCTTTTTCGGATATTTCCAGAAGTTTTTTTACCTCTTCATCTATTTCCCGCGCCGTTGTTTCGCTGTATTCCCGGTTTTGCGTCAGGTCTCTTCCCAGGAAAACCTCACTGCGGGTCCGGTTGTGATAACTGACCGGGCCCATCCGGGCGCTCATGCCCCATTCGCATACCATTTGCCGGGCAAGTTCGGTGGCGGAGTGGAGGTCGTTTTCCGCGCCGGTATAGACCCGGTCAAAGAATATTCTCTCGGCCGCCCGGCCACCCAGGAGAGTGATCAGGGAATTGCGGAAGTAGTTGTCGCTTTCAATGTGGATGTCTTTTTCCGGAAGGATGTGGGTAGAGCCCAGGGAACGGCCCCGCGGGATAATGGTGACTTTGTGAATGGGCTGAGATTCCGGGAGACTGTGCTGGACCAGCGCGTGGCCGGATTCGTGGTAGGCGATAATTTTCTTTTCTTCCGGACTTAAAACCATGCTCTTGTGCTGTGTGCCCATCATCTCCTTGTCCATCGCCTCTTCTACATCGTTCATTTCAATTACCTGATGATTTTTTCGGGAGGCCATCAGGGCTGCTTCGTTGCAGAGGTTTGCCAGGTCTGCGCCGGACATCCCCGGCGTACTTTTGGCGACGATGGAGAGGTCAACGTTATCGGCCAATTTGGAGTTGCGGGTGTGAACCTTGAGGATGGCTTCTCTTTCCCGGACGTCCGGGAGGTTCAAGACAACCTGCCGGTCAAAACGGCCGGGCCGCACCAGCGCCGGGTCCAGGACGTCAGGCCGGTTGGTGGCGGCCATCAGGATAATTCCTTCTTCGGTGTGGAAACCGTCCATTTCTACCAGCAACTGGTTTAAGGTTTGTTCCCGTTCGTCGTGGCCGCCGCCTAATCCGGCGAACCGCTGCCGGCCGACCGCGTCAATTTCGTCTATGAATATGATGGATGGCGCCATCCGCTTTGCCTGGCGGAAGAGGTCTCTTACCCGGGAGGCGCCGACGCCGACAAACATCTCCACGAATTCCGAACCGCTGATGGAAGTAAAAGAGACGTTGGCTTCTCCGGCCACCGCCTTTGCCAGGAGGGTCTTGCCGGTGCCCGGCGGGCCGATGAGCAGCACTCCCTTGGGAATTCGGCCGCCTAATTTTTGGAACTTCTGGGGGTCTTTCAAAAAATCAATTACCTCCTGGAGTTCTTCTTTGGCTTCCTGGTATCCGGCCACTTCGCTGAAGGTTGTTTTGGGTTTTGTTTCCGAAAGGGGCTGGGGCCGGATGCGGCCGAAGGACATAATCTGATCTCCGCCGCCTCCGGCGCGGCGGTAAATCATAAACCAGAAGAAGAGGACGATGAGTAAAACCGGAATGACGCCGGCCAGAATCTGCGCCCAGACGGAACGGCCGGCCTCAGGCAAATCTTCAAATTGAATCTTATTATCTTTTAACGCTTGGTAGATATCCGGGTCCTGGCTGAACGTCCGAAATTCGGCGCCATCCGTCTTTTTGCCTTTAATCTGTCCCTGTTGAATGGTGACCTTGCCGGATATTTCATTATTGGCGGCAAAATTCAGAAAATCGCTGTAGGGTATCTTCTGGATCTTTTTGTCCGTCAGTCTTGAGGATGATGTATGGGCCAGGTAAAAGATAAATATGCCCAGAACGAGCCAGAAGAGCAAACTTTTCCAAAAACTGGGCATCTGGGTTTTGGGAATTTCCGGCATTCTTCTTTTTAAGGGAACCTTATCTTTATTTTCCATAGGTTTACGCTATTTTTTGCTGATTGATTCCGAGAAACGAAGCGCGCAAAAATCTCCGCACATGGAACAGTAATCTTCTTCTTTTATCTTTCTTTCCGGGAATTTATCCGGGTTCAGGGCCAGTCTCTTTTGTTCCGGCCAGTTGCGGTTTTTACGCGCCGAAGAGAGAAGATAGTCCTGGCGCCAGGCGCTCTTCTTTCCCCGGCAGAGGTCAACTGCGTGTGCGGCGATGCGCGAGGCATAAACGCCTTCTTTCACGTCTTCCGGGGAGGGCAAGGAAAGGTGTTCCGCCGGGGTCACGTAGCACAGGAAGTCAGCGCCGGCCATTCCGGCTATGGCGCCCCCGATTGCGGCGACGATGTGGTCGTAACCGGCGGCGATGTCGGTTACCAGCGGACCTAACAGATAGAGCGGCGCTCCGCCGCAGACGGTTTTAGCCAGTTTGACGTTCATTTCAATCTGGTGGAGCGGGATATGGCCCGGTCCTTCAATTATGACCGGCACGCCGGCCTTTCGCGCTTCTTCTGCCTGCCGGCCCAAAGTGAAGAGTTCCTCTAATTGAAAACGGTCGGTGCTATCGGCAATGGCGCCGGGTCGTAATCCGTCGCCCAGACTCAGGCAGAGTTTATATTTTTGCGCTAACTTCAGCAGGCGGTTGAAATCCGCCAGGAGCGGATTCTCCTTTTTGTTCGCCAGCATCCAGCAGGCAAGGATGGAGCCGCCCCGGCTGACGATATTAATCAGACGTTTTCCTTCCTGAAGCCCCCGGACAATCTTCTCGCTCACGCCGGTATGGACGGTTACGAAAGAAACGCCGCCGGCCGCTTCTTCTTCTATCTTTTCCCAGAGTGTTTCCGGGTTCATCTTGCGTATGTCATTATATCTTTCTGTTACTTCCACCGCAGCCGAGTAAAGGGGCACGCTTCCGAGCGGCAAGTCGGTTGCCCTCAATATCTGGCGTCGTATTTCTTTAAGGTTTCCGCCGGTGGAAAGGTCCATTATGGTGTGGGCGCCGGCTTCCTCGGCCTTCTTCAATTTAGATAATTCATTTTTGATATCCGCCTGGTGGGGTGAAGTGCCGATATTGGCGTTAATCTTTACGAAGCATCCCTCGCCGATGGCGAGCGGTTTTTTTCCGTGGGGATTTTTTACCACCACAATCCGATTGGTTTTGATTCCGTTTTCCAGGTCGGAAAGGGAAATTTCCTCGGATTTTGCCAGAGCCGTCAGTTCTTTTTTAGTCATAAGTTACGTGTCGTTTTGTGTAGGGGAGGGGCTGTGTCCCCTCCCGCCTTCGGCTTTCAGCCCGCGGGCGGGGATGTAACCTCGCCCCTACTTTTAACCAATGTTTTCAGCGCTTTTTCCGGCTGCGTGGTCAACAGCGTGGAGATAACCGCGACGTAATCTGCGCCTGCTTCAAAAACACTGCCGCTGTTTTCCGGGGTGATGCCGCCGATGGCCACTAACGGCGTGCGGCCGGTTGCTTTTTTCACTTCTTTCAGAGTTTTTAATCCGACTATTGCTGCGTCTTCTTTGCCGGCGGTGGGGAAGACGGAGCCGACCGCGACATAGTCAACGCGTTCGGCAATCGCCTTTTCCGCTTCCCGGACGGAGCGGACTGAGACACCGATTAATACGTCCGGGCAAATCTGCCGCGCTTTTACGGCCGGAAGGTCTGTTTGGCCCAGATGAAGACCGTTTGCATCCGACAGGGCCGCGATATCCGGACGGTCATTCACGATAAAACAGGCATCAAATTTTTCGGTTTCCAAACGTATCTTTTGAGCCAGTTTCAAAAACAGTTGGTCAGGCATCTTTTTTGCCCGCAACTGGAAAATTTTTGCGCCGGCGTCCAGGAGCGGTTTAACAAAAGCCAACGGGTCACCTGGAATCAACGCCGGGTCAACAATAACATAGACCGGATAATCCGGTAGTTTTTTACGGTAAAGAACCGATAATCCCTTTTCCAGGTCGTAAAATGAAAATCTTAAATCCTGGAAAGATGCGGTTGCCTCCGGTTTCAAAAGCGCAGCCATTTCTTCCAGAACGCGCAGGGATTCGGTAACCCGGAAACTGTTGGCGAGGACGAGGTCATTTTTTCCGGTCCGTTTTTCCGGCCGGAAGTTCCGGCCCGGGTCTGTTTCGCTGCGCCGGTTGGCCAGAAGTTTGGGCCGCGGGAAAGAACGTTCCGTCAGGACCGAAATCCGGTGCCGCAGTCCGCGCAGGGTTTTGGTTAAAACCGGATTTTGGCCGCTGAAACGCGCTAATTCCTCCAGAACGCGCAGGCCTTCCCGGGTACGGTTAAAATTGGCGTCAACGATGCGATATAAATTGTTCATCTTTCCGTATCTTCAAGTTCTGATTCCTCTTCTTCTTTAGAGGCGCTTTCTTCCTCGGTGGTTGCGATGCGGTACACCAGAACCTTGATTTCACCCAGGCGCTCCACTCCGATGGTGTCCTGTAACAGGCGTTTTACCAGGTCTTGAATCTTTCCGGTCGTAGTCGGGATGTCATAACCGGCCCAGATGATAACCTGGTTGTAAACCTGGAGACCTTTGGGCGCAACGATGGTTGAAACCCGGATGCGCTTGACCGCTTTAATGCGCTGGCGTATTTCATTGACCAGAAAATCTTCTATGGCGGAAAGATGGACCCGCACCAGGCCGCCGGGTCCGGAAAAACTTACGGACCGGGTGCGGTAATGATGTTCAATTGCGGAAACAAGCCAGATTGCGCCCAGAAATAAAAGGGCGCCGCCGGCAAAGGCAAACTGGTATGGTTGAATTGCTCCAATTTTCCGGAAAAACTGGTTGGCAAACTCCTTGTCAAGCCATACCAGAATAAAGAGCACGGAAACGTAAAGCGAGGCAAGACTGTAAATCCAGGCTACCAGACGGTTAAAGATTCGCATCTACCCTCCCTCATACCAATGTGCCTTCATTCATATAGCGGCGTTGGCCGCGTCGCCATCTTCCTCGGCGTACTTCCGTGTACGCCTGCGTTGCTGCCTCCTCGCCGCCTTGCTCTATTTTTGAATGCAAATTGGTATTGGATAACCCATACATTTTACACTAATTACCGCACAATTTTCAACAGGTTCCTTGTTTATTACAGCAGGGTGAAGCGTTTTCCAGGCACTTCT
>JAHJUB010000170.1 GCA_018829455.1 Candidatus Omnitrophota bacterium | reverse complement strand
TATAGCCTGCCCGAAAATGATATTCAACGCTTCTTGCGTCTGCTCCGAAGGCAAGCGATCGAGGTGGAGCCATCAGAGAAACTATCCGTGATCACGCGTGACCCAACCGATGATCGCTATCTGGAGTGTGCCCTCGCGGGGGAGGCTACTGTCATTGTGAGCGGGGATCGACATCTGCTCGATCTTGGGGAGTATCGAGGAGTACAGATCCTCTCGCCTGCCGGATTCATCGCTTTCCTGAAAACGGTCCTTCCACGCCTGGTATGAAGAAAAAGAGTGAGCACCTCACGGAAGGATGATCTGCCCTGGCCCTGTGATTGCCCTTGCCCACTAGCTAGTCCCCTGAGAAACAGCTATTCGCTGAGTTCCATCAATCTAGATCTCTCTGCCCAAACTCTTAGCTCGCGTCACGATACGCTAGTCCTCCAAGCAGCCAGCATCCCAGGAAGATCGTCGGGAAAAGGAATCAGCCCACTTCTTTCGGCTGCTGCCCACAACTGCTGGTCAAAAGTGGCCACAGTCACTTCCTGCCCCATGCTATCCTTGCACAGCAGCGCGGATGCCAGATGCACGGCGTCGTACCCGCGCAATCCGAGTTCCCAGGCCAAGGCATCGGCCCGAGCAATGAGCATCTCCGTCGCCTGCACTCGTACCAGATTCGGCCAGTCGCTGCGGAATACTTGTAGAACCGAGCCCGCCGCCTCTCGGGTCAGAGTGCCCACGCGAACGGCTTTGGCCAGAGCCGCCGCCGTCTCTGCCCGGCTGATGATTGAGGTGCCAACGACACCAGCTTCGGTAATGGCCTGCGCCACCTCGAACGTCCCAGGCTCGGCAATGTAGCGTTTGACCAACGCGCTTGCGTCCAGATATAGCATCACTCCCGGTCCTCTAAGAGCAGGTCAGCCACCGTTCGGTCTCCTTTGGCCTGGGCCACTGGAACCAAAGGCTGCAGCTTCCTCCCGCTCCAGGCGATCACCCCAGCCTGGTTCAATGCCTCAAGTTGCGCCTCTGCGGACTGGGACCAAGGCACAATACGCCCAACGGGCTGACCCCGTTTGGTGATGATTACTGTCCCCCCCGCCTCAACCCGGCGTAGATAGACGCTCAAGCGTCTCTTCAATTCTCGAATTCCCGCTCTGGTCTGAATCACACCACACCTCCTGCTCAATGTGACTACATTATACATGAGATGACTACAAGTTGTCAATAGCGGGAAGCTCGATACTATAAAAGCGGTGCAAAGACGAGCCTCATTGCTTGTCTCCCCTTGCCGCTCCGCTACCTGCCAAAGCGCCGGTCGTCCAGGCGAACTGCAAGTTGTAGCCACCGCACGGCCCCACCACGTCGAGAACCTCTCCGGCAAAATGAAGGCCGGGCACGATGCGTGATTCCATCGTGCGGGGATCTACCTCCGATACCGACACGCCGCCCGTCGAGACCTGAGCGAACTTGAAGCCTCGTGTGTCCTTCACCTTGGCCTTGAGGTGCGTGAGCAGGTGGAGCAAGCGATCCAAGTCCTTCTGCGACAGATCTGCAAGGCACACATCCGCAGGGAGCTTGGCCAGAGGAATAACGACCGGGGCGATCTTGGGCGGCAAGACGGAGCCAAGGATGACACGCAGTGGTAGCGGCCGAGAGCGCATCCGGGTGATGAGGTCAATCAGTTCCGCGCGGTGATGGGGCAGGAGGTCAATAGAAAGGATCAGAGTAGTGCCAGGATGGGCGCTAACGAGGTGGCTGAGGTTCATGGGAGCGGGTCCGCTGAAACCGAATTGGGTGAACATCATGTTGCCAACGGTCTCACCCAGGACCTGCCCATGCTCGAACAACGTCAGCCCCACGTCCAGCCGCACACCCTGGAGCTTGTAGAGATGCTTCACGTCAGCGATGATCGGTGCCAGGGCCGGGCGGACGGGGTTGATCGCGTGACCCAGCCTTGTCAGGACAGGGAACAGAGAACCCCGTGAGCCCAAGGCTGGATACGCTTTCCCTCCGCTGGCCACGATGACTCGCTCAACAGTCTGGGTGCGCGGACCTCCGCCAACGGTAAGAGTAAACTTGCCG
>JAHJUB010000192.1 GCA_018829455.1 Candidatus Omnitrophota bacterium | reverse complement strand
TGTTTTAACAAGCTTTGTTCTTTAACCTTTAAAAATTGGACGAAACTTGCTTAGGGGTGATCTGTCCTTTTGTCACTTGACATCACACCGCACATCTTTATTTTGTCTCTTATCCGGCCGGCCCGCTCAAAATCCAGTTCCCGGGACGCTTTGAGCATCTCCTTCCCCAGCCGTTTGATAACCGCCAGAAGATTCCGGTCGGTGATCTCCTCTTCCAGAAGTTTATCCGAAACTTTTGGCGTTTCGTTTAAAATTTCCTCAATTCCCTTATAGATTCCTTTCTTGATTGCCGCCGGTTTAATGCCGTGCGCCTGATTATATTCCAGCTGGATTTTACGCCGGCGTTCGGTCTCGGTGAGGGCAAGGCGCATTGCTTTTGTGATCTTGTCCGCGTAGAGAATTACCTCGCCGTTGATGGCGCGGGCGGCCCGGCCGGCGATTTGAATCAGAGATGTTTCCGAGCGCAGAAATCCGGCTTTATCCGCTTCCAGGATGGCCACCAGACTTACTTCCGGCAGGTCAAGCCCTTCCCGGAGCAGGTTTATGCCGACCAGCACGTCGTACTTCGCTTCCCGTAACTGGCGCAGAATTTCTACCCGGCGGAAGGTGTCAACTTCACAGTGGATATATTCCACTTTAACTCCAAAACTTTTCAGGTATTCGGACAATTCTTCCGCGGTATTTTTGCTGAGGGTAAGGACCAGCGTCCGCTCTTTTACCGCGGTCCTTTTTTTAATCTCCGCGAGCAGGTCGTCAATCTGGTTAGTGGTCGACCTCACCTTCATTTCCGGGTCAAGGAGTCCGGTCGGCCGGATAATCTGTTCGGCAATGCAGGGTGATTTGTCTCCAAGGTGTTTTGCGCCGGAAAGCTGCAGTTCGTATTCACCGGGCGTGGCCGAGGCAAAGACTACGGAACGCATGAATTTCTGGAACTCTTCCCATTTCAGGGGCCGGTTGTCAAGCGCCGACGGAAGCCGGAATCCATACTCCACCAACGTTTCTTTCCGGGACCGGTCTCCGAAATACATGCCGCGAATCTGCGGCACGCTGATGTGGCTTTCGTCAATGATGAGTAAAAAATCTTCCGGAAAAAAGTCAAGCAGGCAGTAAGACTGTTTTCCGGGCCGGCGGCCGTCAAAGTGGCGGGAATAGTTTTCCACGCCGTGGCAGTAACCCATCTCCCGCAGCATTTCCAGGTCATAATTTGTGCGTTGTTCCAGCCGCTGGGCTTCCAGCAATTTTCCTTTTTGCCGAAGTTCCGTCAGCCGTTCCTGCAGTTCTGCTTCAATGGTCTCCAGCGCTTTTTCCATTTTAGGCCGGGTGGTGACAAATTGTTTCGCCGGATAGACGAAAAGATCATCTTCCCGGCCAATTTCCTGGCCGGTCAGCGTATCAAAATAGGCCAATCCGGTAATTCGGTTCGCCTCTATTTCAATCCGCAGGCCTCTTTTTTCGTAGGAAGGCACCACTTCAATCCGGTTGCCGCGGACGCGGAAACGACCCCGGGATAGGTCAAAATCATTGCGCTCATACCGAATTTCAAGCAACCGTTTTCGGATCTCCCGGCTGTCAATCTCCTGGCCCTTAGCCAGATGCAAAGTCATGGAGGCATAGTCTTCCGGGCTGCCGGAAGGATAGATGGAGGAGACCGTAGCAATCACAATCGTGTCCTGCCGCGCGATCAGACTGCTGACCGCGTACATTCGGAGCCGGTCGATATCTTCATTGACCGAAGAGTCCTTTTCGATATAGGTGTCGGTGGCAGGGAGGTAGGCCTCCGGTTGGTAATAATCATAGTAACTGACAAAATAAGCGACCTGGTTTTCGGGAAAAAAATTGCGAAATTCGCCGTATAATTGGGCCGCCAGGGTTTTATTGTGGGATATGACCAGGGTTGGTTTCTGGATTTGCGCGATGACGTTTGCCATCGTGTAGGTTTTGCCGCTGCCGGTAACGCCCAAAAGCGTCTGGTATTTCGTCCCGGCCCGCAGATTGTCCGTCAGGGTTTTGATGGCGGCCGGCTGGTTGCCGGCCGGTTGAAAGTCAGAAATTAACTTAAATTGCACCTTATTATTATACTCTTTTGGCGCTATTATTTCAAGGCCCCGGTTCAGACTTGACAGACCAACATATTGTGTTTTAAGATATACGAAACCACAAGATATAGGTTAATAGCGGTTTTTTTCAGTTACGGTTCACTATGCACCGCTTCTATGCGTTGCCCGTTCTGTAGTTACCTGGAAGATAAGGTCGTTGACAGTCGTCTCTCGGATGACGGAGGAAATATCCGTCGGCGTCGGGAATGCCTTTCCTGTAACCGGCGTTTTACGACCTACGAAGTGGTAGAGGAAAAACCCTTGATGGTCGTAAAAAGGGATGGCCGGCGGGAACCGTTTTCGCGCGCCAAGCTCCACGCCGGAATCGCCCGGGCGTTTGAAAAAAGACCGGTTGCTACCCAGGAGATTGAGAATCTGGTGGAACGTACCAGCGGGGAATTGCGGAGTCAATACGAAAAGGAAGCGCCGTCGGCCAAAATCGGCGAACTGGTTATGAAGAGCCTGGCCCGAATGGACCCGGTAGCCTACGTGCGTTTTGCCTCTGTTTACCGACAGTTTACTGATATCACTGAATTTGAGGAGGAAGTAGCGCGGTTAAAAAAAGATGGAACCGATTAAAGAGGTGCGGAAGCGCGACGGAAAGATTGCTCTTTTTCAGAAGGAGAAGATCGCCGAGGCGATTTTTAAGGCAGCCGCCGCGG
>JAHJUB010000121.1 GCA_018829455.1 Candidatus Omnitrophota bacterium | reverse complement strand
CGGGCCGCCTGCTGCATATTGTGGGTAACGATGATTATAGTATAAGAAGTTTTTAACTTCAAGAGTAATTCTTCTATGCGCGCAGTAGAAATGGGGTCCAGGGCCGAACATGGTTCGTCGAACAAAATAACCTCTGGCTCCACTGCCAGCGCCCTGGCTATACACAACCGCTGCTGCTGCCCGCCGGAGAGTTGGAAGGCGTTCTGGTTCAGGTTGTCTTTTACTTCGTCCCAGAGAGCCGCGGCTTTCAGAGTGTTCTCAACCCGGCCGGCAATCTCCCGGTGCTTGTGAATTCCCTGTACGCGTAAACCGTATGCCACGTTTTCAAAGATTGATTTCGGAAAAGGATTAGGCCGCTGGAAGACCATTCCCACCTTTGTGCGCAGAGTGACAACATTGTGTTCCTGGTATATGTCCTGGCCGTCCAGCAGAACGCTGCCCTTAATCTTTGTTTCGGGAATCAGGTCGTTCATCCGGTTCAGGGTCCGGATAAGGGTTGATTTGCCGCAGCCGGAAGGCCCGATGATGGCGGAAATCTCGTTTGCCTGGAAATCCATGTTGATGTCCTTTAAGATATGTTTCTCGCCGAACCAGAGATTCAGGTTTTTGATTTTAATTATTTTTTCCATTTTACCATTTTTTCGTTTTGCGGGACCGGTAACGCCACAGAATGGCGATTAAATCAATACCCAGGACCAAAATCAGGAGCACCAGCGCGGTTCCGTAGGCTATCGGCGCCTGCTGTTCCGGGTGCGTCCCCTCGGTCATCAGACCGTAAATATGGTAAGGCAGCGCCATAACCTCGTCCCTGATTGAGGAAGGCAGCCGGCCGGTAAAAAAAGTGGCCGCGGTGAACATAATCGGCGCGGTTTCGCCGGCCACCCGGCCGATGCCCAGGATGGCGCCGGTGAAGATACCCGGAAGCGCGGTTGGCAATACTGCCCGGCGGATGGTGTACCATTTGCTGGCGCCCAGGGCCAGCGAGGCTTCCCGGAAGGAGAACGGCACTGCGGAAAGCGCTTCTTCCGAGGAGCGGATGATTACCGGTAGAATCATAATGGCCAGAGTCAGCCCGCCGGAAAGGATGGAAACGCCGAAGTGCAGGAAGTTTACAAAGAGGGCCAGTCCGAAGAGTCCGAAGACGACCGAAGGGATGCCGGCCAGGGCATTGACTGCTTTCCGGGACAATCGGACCAGGCAATTGGTCCGATCTGCGTATTCATTAAGATAGATTGCGGTGATAACCCCGACCGGCAGCGCGGCGGCAATCGCCAGCAGGGTCAGGTAAAAAGTTCCGACGATGGCCGGGAAGATGCCGCCGGCGGTCATGCCGTCTTTGGGCGCGGCGGTCAGGAATTCCCAGTTTATCACCCGGAAGCCTCTGACCGTAACGAAAAAGATGAGCGCAAACAGAATAATTGCGATTACCAGCCCGGAAAGGCCCAGAATGGCAAACCAGAATTTTTGGATTAGAAACCGGTTTCTTTTCATCTTATTGAACCTTAAACCGCTGGCGCGATTTTTCTACAATAGTGTCTGATATCTGGTTGATAAATAAGGTTATAATCAGCAGGAAAAGGGCGAGCGCGAAGAGACTTTGGTAGTGAAGTCCGCCGACCGCAGCCTCGCCCATTTCCGCGGCAATATTCGCGGTGATGGGTCTCATTGGCTGTAAAAGCGAGCGGGGTATCACCGCAGCGCCTCCGGCCACCATTAAGACGGTCATCGTTTCGCCGATGGCCCGGCCCAGACCCAAGACCACCGCCGCGGAGACGCCGGAAGCCGCGGCTGGCAGGGTAACGTGAATCATGGTCTCCCACTTGGTTGCACCCAACGCCAATGATGCTTCCCGATAGGTGCGGGGGACCGCGTTAAGGGAATCTTCGCAGACAGAGGTGATTGTAGGTAGGGCCATAATTCCCAAAACGATTGATGCGGTTAAACCGTTTAATCCCACCGGCAGATGGAAAAGACGCATTACCAGGGGAGCCAAGAAAACCATGCCGAAAAATCCGTAGACAACCGAGGGTATATTGGCTAACAATTCTACCGTCGGTTTCAGGAATGCTTTAATCTTTTCCGGCAGAACCTCAGAAAGGAACAACGAAAAAAGAATGCCCAGAGGAACCGAAAAGAGGAGCGCGCCGGCGGTAATCCAGAGCGAAGCGGCAATCAGGGGAATGACGCCGAATTCCGGTGGTTCGGCAGTCGGATACCAGTGGGTTGTGGTAAAAAGTCCGAGTCCTATCTCCCGTAAAGCCGGGAGAGCGTTTACTACTAAGGTAACTAAAATACCGGCCAGGAAGATAATGGAGGTAAGAGCCACCAGGAAAAAAGACCGGCGAATTATATTTTCCGTTTGCATATTCTTTTTTTAACGTTTGTTCTGGCGAAAGGAGCGGAGCCAAACACTCCGCTCCTTTCGTTGGAGGAAACAACTTTTTAATTCAACGGCACAAAACCTTCTTCAGCCACAATCTTCTGACCTTCGGCCGAGAAGACGAAGTTGATAAATGAACCCGCAAGGCCTTTTGCCTGGCCGTTGGTGTACATGTAGAGATAACGTCTCACCGGGTACTTTCCCTTTTTGACCGTTTCGACCGTAGGCTGAACCCCGTTAACCGTAAGCGGCTTGGTTTTATCGGACACGTATCCCAGACCGATGTACCCGATGGCGTTCGGCGTTTGGCCGACTGTAGTTGCCACTGCCTGGTTTGACGCCTGCAGGAGCGCGGTTGCCGCCGGGTTGGCTCCCTTCAAGACCAACTCCTTGAATGATTCGTAGGTGCCGCTGGCGGTATCCCGGCTGACCAGCACAATCTTTTCGTCCTTGCCGCCGACTTCCGACCAGTTTGTTACTTCTCCGGTGAAAATATCCTTTGCCTGCTGCAGCGTCAGGTTGTTAACCGGGTTGGACGGATTGACGATAAGCGCGAGGCCGTCAATCGCAACCTTATACTCCACCGCGCTGCCGCCGGTTGAAGCCAGTTTTTCCTTCTCGGAGCGTTTCATCGGTCGGCTGCTGTTGGCGATGTCGGTAGTTCCGGCCAGAAGCGAGTTGATTCCGGTTCCGGAACCGCCGCCTCGGACCGTTACGTTGACCGCCGGATACTTCTTCATGAAATCCTCGGCCGCCCTCTGGGCAACCGGCAATACCGTTGTGGAACCCTGGAGGGTGAGTTTGTTCGCCCGCTGAAGTCCGTAGGCAACGCTTCCCGCCAGGACAAAAAAGACCGCTGCGCTTAACATTATTCTTTTCATCTTTTTCTCCTTTGCCCGTCGTAGCATGGACGCCTCGTGGCGGCGAAGCCGCCGGGTAACGAGGTGTCCGCATTGCAAAGGCGGGTCATTTGTTTAAATACTTAAAACTTGGCTGCCAGACCGATTGCCAACAGGTTGTCGGAAAGGGACTTGTTGCCTGCGCTGCGCTCGATTTCGTTCCAGGAATATTCGGCTTTCAGGGTTACCATTTTGTTGAGCCGATAGCCTGCGCCGAGACTGGTGCGCGTGTACTCGTTGGCATTCTTGATGCCGTTCATTGTGTCTGCGTATTTGTTATCCAGACTCACAACACTGTAGCGGGCGCCAACGAAAACCTTCGGCGTGAAGTTATACATCCCTTCCAGGAAGTAGTAACTGCCTTCGCGGTCAGCGGCGCCGTCAGCTTCGTCGGTGAATTGGCCGTAAGCCGCAGCCAACCTGGCTCTTTCCGTCTTGCCGTCCTCCTGGAAGAACTTGCTCTTGGCGTCAACTTCCCAGACAGACCGACTCCAACCAGCGGTTCCCGACCCGGTTGGCTCCTTGGTCATCCCTGCGATTTTGAAGTCGGTTTTCCCGCTCTTGGACATGTCCGCGGTGTAGTAACTGCCGGAGAAATAAAGTTGCGGTATCGGCTGGACGAATATTTTGGCCGCAATCGCCTTATTCGTGTTGTCG
Organism: Candidatus Omnitrophota bacterium; assembly: GCA_018829455.1. GTDB lineage: Bacteria > Ratteibacteria > UBA8468 > MWAK01 > MWAK01 > JAHJUB01. The sequence continues at coordinate 1,111 of JAHJUB010000121.1, read as the reverse complement.
TCACTTCCGGTCTGAGCGCTACCGTTGGTTAAACTTAACGCATAGCCGAAGACTCCGGGAATAAAGTTACCGTAAAGTTCTACTCCCTCGTCGTAACCGCCCACGATGGCTGCCGAGTTGGAGATTAAACCAACGTTATTATCCGCCGCGTTGTCGGTATGGGTTTCCTCGCCGAAATCAATCTTGATCTTACCCAGGCGCACCCGGCTCTTCAGGTCGCCGGGGATGACGCCGTTGTACTGGCCGTAGAAGTAGTCAAACTTGGTGCTGTCGGCGCTGCCGAAACTGAGGCGGGTTACCACTGACAACCGGTCCATCGGGTTCCAGGTGAACCGAATCTTGCCGTCCGGCACTTCAAAGGAGCCGTTTTTGTAATCTTTGTAGCTGCCCTTGTCGTATTCCCCGGCGAAGGCCTTCTCCTCATCGCTTATGAAGTAGCCGGCGAAGATGCGGCCGTCCATTGTCAATTTGGAACCGGCGTTCTTCATCACCACCGGTTCCGATTTTGCCTTGTCATCGTAGAGTTTCTGGGCTTCATCCGCCGTGATGACGCCTTTTTCCTGCAACAACTCGATTACCGGGTCGGCCGCTATTGCGTTTTTGGCCATTCCGCTAAAAAGAAGCACCGCTCCCACCAACATCCATATCCGCTTACGCATTTTTCCTCCTTTTAATTACAAGGGTTTTTTTTTATTGATTTATCCATCCGCCACCACCCTTAAGAGTGACGTTCATCTCGCTTTGTTTAAGGATAATCTCCCCTCTTCCGGTAAGTTCAACCACGGTATCCTCCCAGTTAAAATCGTCCGGAAGTTCCGTGATGTATGAAATCACGTGCCACGGGAAGATTCTCACTTTCGTATCACTTACGAAAATACCTCCGGGGCTGGAAGATGCCTGCATCGGTTTTTTGAAATGATACGCCCGGCATTTTAGCTTGATGTAGATTGGTGTCGTTTCCAGAACCTCTCCGACCACGATGTGGTTGGTGGCGTCCGCGTAGGCTTTCTTAATCCTCACTTTCCATATCTTCTTATCCATCTTGCCTCCTGGCTTGCGGAGAAGCGAATGCGTTTCTCCTCGTACGCCAGATAGTTTAAACCTTGGATGT
>JAHJUB010000120.1 GCA_018829455.1 Candidatus Omnitrophota bacterium | reverse complement strand
CTTTTTCAAAATCTTTTTTCTTTATCGCTTCAATAAACCCGGGGATGTCCATCAGGACCGGGCAGCCGGCGATGCAGGGCTTCTTAACGCATTGCAGGCAGCGGCTGGCTTCCCGGATGGCTTCTTCTTCGGTATAGCCCAGCGGCGCCTCATCGAAGTTCTTGGTGCGGTCCCGGGCCGGTTGTTCCTGCATGGGGACGGATTTTTTTTCGAGTTTCATCGGATTTCAACAACCACAAATGTAGTGCGAGGCTTTCAGCCTCGCTGGCGACCCTGAAAGGGTCGCACTACGTAATTTGATTTAATTATGTTGACATTTCACGCTTCCATTTTTCAAAAACAATCTTCTCTTCTTCTTTATAGGTGTCAAGCCGTTTTATCAATTCTTCAAAATCAACCTGGTGTCCGTCAAAGTCAGGGCCGTCCATGCAGGTGAAGCGGGTTTCGTTCTTTACGGTTACCCGGCAGGCGCCGCACATCCCCATACCGCAGACCATCAGGGAGTTAAGACTGACAATCGTTTTGATTCCGCTTGTCCGGGTAAGGTCTGATATCGCCTTCATCATAACGGCCGGTCCGATGGCCAGGACCCGGTCTATTTTTTTATGGGACGCCATCATCTCCGCCAGGACGTCGGTGACAAATCCTTTTTGGCCGTAAGAGCCGTCATTGGTGGCGATGAGCGCCTGGTTTGAAACCGAACGCAGTTTTTCCTCCCAGAACAGATATTCTTTTGAGCGGTAGCCAAGGATAGCCGTTACGTGGTTGCCTGCTTCTTTTAATTTTCGGGCCAGGGGAAAGACCGGCGCCACGCCGATGCCTCCGCCGACCACCACCACGTTCCCGAAGTTCTCTATTTCAGTAGGATTGCCCTGGGGGCCTAAAAGGTCGGGAATGGAATCGCCTTTATTCAGTATCCCTAATTGGTGCGTGGTCTTACCGATTTCCTGGAAGACGATGGTTATGGTATTCTGTTGGGGGCTGAAGTCGGCCAGGGAGAGCGGAATCCGCTTGCCCTTTTCGTGCACCCGGACCATTACAAACTGACCCGGCTCTGCTTTTTGGGCGACCAGCGGCGCAGAGAGAACGATACACTGAATTTTGGGGCCCAGGAGTTGCTTGTCTAAGATTTTAAACATAAGAATTTTTTTGTAGGGGTCGGATGAATCCGACCCGCGGGCGCGATGAATCGCGCCCCTACGTTTTTAATTAACAAATCCTCGGTAATTGGTCGCCGGAAAATGGTTCCAGCAGACGCGTTCCGGAAATACGCGTGCGTAAGATGGTTAGACCGGCCGGTTCCGCCACAACCTTTCCGATGATGGCCGCGCCTTTTCCCAGCGGGTGTTCCTGCATCAAACGTAATGCTTTTCTTGCTTCTTCTTTGGCTACAAAAACCACTACTTTTCCTTCGCAGGCGAAGTAAAGCGGGTCCAATCCCAGTATTTCGGCGATGCCGATAACTTCCCGGCGCAAAGGTATCGCCGTTTCGTTTAATTCAATCCCCCAGTTCATTTCATCGGAAACCTCGGAGAGAATTGTGGCCAGTCCGCCCCGGGTGATATCCCGGATGAAACGGACGGTCTTAAGTTGAGAGAGGAACCGGTTGACCAGGTCGTTTAACGGCGCCGCATCACTTCTGATTTTTCCGGAGAACGAGAATTCGTTCCGTGCCAGCATCACTGCGGCCGCGTGGTCTCCGACCGGTCCGTTGACCAGCGCCACGTCTCCAACCTTTATCTTGCTGCGGCCGAGAGCGATATCATCCGGAATCAGGCCGCAGCCGCTGGTGGTGATAAAAAGTCCGTGAGCTCTGCCTCGGTCTACCACCTTGGTGTCTCCGGTAACTACTTTAACGCCTGCCTGTGCTGCGGTCCGGGCGGCAGATGCGATAATTTTCTTAAGGTCTGCCCGGCTGAAATCTTCTTCAATGATAAGCGCCAGTGAGAGGTAAAGCGGCACCGCTCCGACGCTGACCAGGTCGTTGATGGTACCGGAAACTGAAAGGGAGCCGATATCGCCTCCGGGAAAAAAGAGCGGATGGACCACAAACGAATCGGTGGTAAAAGCCATCTTTCCGCAGAGCGAAAGAACCGCGCTGTCCTCAAGACGGTTGAGAATCGGGTTGCCCAGGGGCTTAAGAAATTCCCGGATTAATTCGGCGCTGAGCTTACCGCCGCTTCCGTGTCCCAGAGTTATCTTATCCGCCATATTTATTCAAGTTAGGCAAAGCTTCGCTTTGCAGCTACAAACCAATTATTGCTCTTGTAGCCGCAGAGCGTTAGCTCTGCTAAACCTTGAAATTCCTATGCGTTATATTTATAATGTGCGGCGCAGGTTCCTTCCACGCTCACCATACAGGGTCCCAGCGGTTTTTCCGGCGTGCACTTCCGGCGGAACTGCCGGCAGTTTTCCGGCGTGATGGCGCCGGTGATTACCTCTCCGCAGCGGCAGGCCGGGTTTGGCTTGATGATTTCGCCTTCAGGCAGTTTGAACTGTTTTTGTCCGTCAAACCGCTGAAATTCCGCTTTTAATTTCAAGCCGGTCTTCGGGATTACGCCCAGACCGCGCCAGGAAGCCGGTCCGGCTGTAAAGACTCGCCGGATAAGATTCTGGGCAACCTCATTTCCTTTCGGATGCACCGCCGCGCGGTACTGGATTTCCACTTTTGGCTTACCGCTCTTAATCTGCTTTAAGATGAGCAGCAGTCCTTCCAGGATATCTTCCGGCTGAAAACCGGTGATGACCGCCGGCCGGTGGTAGTCTTCCGATATGAATCGGTAGGGACGGGAACCGATTATTACGCTTACGTGGCCCGGGCAGAGATAACCGTCAATCCGTACCTTCGGAAAATTCAAGAGCGCTTCCATTGCCGCCGGAATCGTTTTGAGCGCCGAAAGAAGGAAAAAATTCGTCAGACCGCTTCGTTTTGCTTCCAGAACCGCACCCGCGATTGCCGGGGCAGTTGTTTCAAATCCGATTCCCAGGAAAACAACGTCTTTACCGGGGTTTTCTTCCGCGATTGCAAGCGCATCCATCGGGCTGTAAACGATACGGACGTCAGCGCCTTTCGCCCGCTCTTTTTCCAAACTTGATTGTATAGGAATTTCCTTTTTTATCCCCCTCACCTTTACCCTCTCCCCTTGGGGGAGAGGGGAGGGTGAGGGGGTAACTTGTCCCCCGGCCGGTACGCGCAGCAGGTCTCCGAAGGTGGTGATGATTACCCCTTTTTTCCGGCTTAAGACGAAGAAGCGGTAAAGGTCTGATTCGGAAGTTACGCAAACCGGGCAGCCGGGTCCGGAGATAAGATGTAGATTTTTGGGCAGCAGACCGGCTATTCCACTGCGGTAAACCGCAACGGTGTGCGTGCCGCAGACTTCCATAATGGAGACCGGTTTTTGGTCGGCCAGCGCCTGGAGTTCCGCCAGGATTTTTTTAACCATGTTTCATTGTCATTGCGAGCGCAGTTTGCGCGGCAATCCCATTTTTAACAACTTCAGCGTTTTTTTCGCGTCTTTTGGTTCCAGTTTCTGAATGGCAAACCCGGCGTGAATCAGGACATACTCACCTTTTATTGCCGAAGGGAGCAGACCGAAACTGATCGTTCGTCTGATACCCAATACGTCCACCAGTCCCTGCGGAAAAGCGTCCGGTCCAACCGGCTCTCGTATTTCAATCACCCTGCCAATTACCGCGAGGCACATAAATTTTTTGCAATTAACAATTGCCCCAGACAAATACCCGCGTCGTTAATGGGTAGTTTTTCCGGCACGAATACGGAAAATCCGGCGGTGATAAGTTTTTCCATAGTCAGTTTCAGAAGCATCTGGTTTTGAAATACGCCGCCGGCAAGAATAACCTTATTTATTTTACTCTTTTTGGAGAGATTGAGACAAACGGACTTGATTATTTCCGCAATGGTCAGATGAAATCGGGCCGCGATTATTTCCGTACTTTCCCCGTTTTGCAATTCTCCGGCTATTTCCTTAATTATCGGTTTCCAATCAATGCAAAGAACCTCGTCCTTTTTCAGAGTGAATGAGTACGGTTTAATCTGCGGTAATCGAAACTCTGCTTTTTCGGCCGCAGTCTGCAGGCGGATTGGCGCTTCAGCGTCATAAGTTTGGATGAGGCAAAGTCCCAGGAGGCTGGATGTGGCGTCAAAGAGCCGGCCGGCGCTGGAAGTTTTAACGAAAGGATAGTCCTTGTTCAGCGTTTCCAGGACAGCAATCTTTTGATTCCGGTCTATTTTTTTCAAAGATTTCAAGTCCGGGATTTTTGACCCGAAAGTGGCGTGAAGCAGACTGAGCGCGGTGCGCCAGGGCTGCAATACCGCCTGGTCTCCGCCGGGTAGGGGAAAGGGAAGAAGACAGCCAACCCGTTCCATTTTCTGCTGGTTGCCGCAGAAGAATTCTCCGCCCCAAAGCATTTTGTCTTCGCCGTATCCGGTGCCGTCAAAGGCGACGCCGATAACTGGTTCTTTGAGGTTATGTTCTGCCAGAACCGAAGCGACGTGCGCTTTGTGATGCTGAACCAGAAGGAGCGGTATTTTTTTTTCTTTCGCCATTTTCTCGGCGCTGCGCCGGCTCTGGTAGTCCGGGTGCAGGTCGGCAACTAAAAACTCTGGTTTAATATGGAAGAAGCGTTGGTAGCAATCCAGCGTCTTTTCAAAAAATTGGAGGTTTTCGTAATTCTTCAGGTCGCCGAGATAGGGTGAGGGAAAGACGACCTGCCCGGCCGCAAAGGCGAAAGTTCCCTTCTCCTCTGCGCCGAAGGCGAGGCCGGCCGGAAATTTAACTTCGGTGATGATGGGCAGGGGAGCGTAACCGCGGCTCCGTCGGATAAAGATATTTTTATTTTCCATAGAAAGGAAAATGGAATCATCCGATTGATTGACAATCTTCCGGTTATGCACCAGAAAATAGTCTGCAATTCCGGCGAGTTTTTTCTCCGCTTCTTTATTGTTGCAGATAACCGGTTCTTCGGAAAGATTGGCGCTGGTTGCGACCAGCACCTTTGGCCCGCCTTTCAGGAGCAGGAAATGGAGCGGCGCATAAGCGAGGAAAAAACCGTAATAATTATTGTCCGGAGATAGAGAG
>JAHJUB010000119.1 GCA_018829455.1 Candidatus Omnitrophota bacterium | reverse complement strand
TAAACCATGTATCCAGAACATCCTGGTCCTGCTCAACACTACTTGAGCCGCAGTGGGAGCATGACTTGGGCTCCTCAACGCTTACCGTTAGCTCACCGCACTGCTGGCAATACCAAACCGGTATTCGGTGCCCCCACCATAGCTGACGGCTGATGCACCAGTCCTCAATATTCTCCAGCCACATCCGGTAAACCTTCTGCCATCGGCTGGGATAGAACTTAGGTTTATTCTTTTTTGCCAGGGCCAGGGCCGGTTCGGCCAGGGGCTTCATCCGGACAAACCATTGTCTGGAAAGATACGGTTCCACAACGGTTTCACAGCGGTAACAGCGGCCGACGCTGTGCTGATAATCCTCAACCTTAACTAATAGGCCGTCTTCCTTGAGTAAAGCCACGGTCTCCTCTCTGGCCGCAAACCTTTCTTTTCCGGCCAGAGGACCGGCTTCTTTGGTGAGAATTCCCTTTTCGTCAATAACGGTAATGCCGGGCAGGTTTAAATCACTGGCCATCTTAAAGTCATTGGGGTCGTGGTGCGGGGTAATCTTGACCGCTCCGGTGCCGAATCCTTTTTCCACCATCGGGTGCTCTACGATTGGAATTAAGCGGTTCAGAATAGGCAGGGAAACCTTTTTTCCAACCATTTTTTTGTAGCGGATGTCTTTCGGGTTGACTGCGACTGCAGTGTCGCCGAAGAGGGTTTCCGGACGGGTTGTGGCCACGACTATGCCTTTGGTTCCTCCTTCGCCTGGGTAGCGGATGTAATAGAGATGGCTTTCTTCTGTTTCATAATCCACTTCTTCGTTAGCCAGGGCGGTGGTACACCTGGGGCACCAGTTGACGATGTAATTGCCCCGGTAGATAAGTTTCTTTTGGTAAAGGGAGATGAAGGCTTCGGCAACCGCGGCGCTTAAACCCTCATCCATGGTGAAGCGTTCCCTTTGCCAATCGCAGGAAGCGCCCAGCCTTTTCAGCTGTTCAATGATGGTTCCGCCGCGCTCTTCTTTCCAGTGCCAGACTTTTTCGATGAATTTTTCTCGGCCAAGGTCATCTCGTTTCTGGCCCTGTTCTAAAAGGGAGCGCTCCACCACGTTCTGGGTGGCTATGCCGGCGTGGTCGGTTCCCGGAACCCAAAGGGTGCTAAGACCGGACATCCGCGCCTGGCGGACAATCACATCCTGAATAGTGTTGTTTAGAGCGTGGCCGATATGGAGAACGCCGGTTACGTTGGGCGGCGGAATGACGATGACAAATGGTTTTTTGGGAGAATCGGAGTTTGCACGGAAAAACTCATTTTCCCGGTATATCTTCAGCCACTTTTCTTCAACCTCTTTGGCGCTGTACTGTTTCTCCATAACTTAATTTATCTGGCCGAGGTGGTTCAAAGGCCAGTAGCGAAAGATAACCTTTCCGCGCAGATTGTTGGTTGGCAGAAATCCCCAAACGCTGCTGTCGCCACTATTGTTCCGGTTGTCTCCCAGCACAAAAAGATTGCCTGGCGGCACCTGGGTCAAGCCGTATTTATAAACAATCAAACTTTCCTTCAGGTAGGATTCATCCATTGGTTTGCCGTTCAGATAAAGTTGTCCGCCGGCCACTTCCACGGTATCCCCGGGTAGTCCGATTACCCTCTTTACCAGGTACTTTTCCGTATTTTTAGGATCTCTGAAGATAATAATGTCGTTTCTTTTTAAATCCCTTGTGTTGATCAGCGCCATCCGGTCCCCGGGTCTAATAGTCGGTTCCATGGAGCCGCTGTCGGTATAAAAGAACCCGCCTTTTTTCACGCTGAAGAAAAAGAAAGCGGAGACAAAAAAAGCGAAAAGAATAATGTACTTAATAATTTCTCTAAACATAAAGGAAACCTTCGTGTAATTGGAATTACGATTTTAAATACCTAATATATTATAATAACACAATGGGCGGTTGTTGTAAAAATAATTTTTCCCAATTTTATGCTATAATTTTAATTTAACGTAGGGGAGGGGCTCCTCCTTCGCTCAGAAAGCGAGCTACGGCGGACACAGTGCAACCCCGCCCCTACATTTTTGGAGTAAAGAATGCTGAAAATCATTAATAATTTTCTGCGCAAAAAATACTGGATTTATGTCTTCCCGGCGCTGATGGATGTTTCGGTCGCCTTCTTGCTCCTTTTGGTATCGGTAAAAGCGGTTCAGATGGGTATGTCTCCGTTTAAGCTGGGCATATTGGGCTCTGTCTGGGGAATCAGTTATTTTGTTTCAAACCTGCTTCTGAGCCGCTTCGCCCATAAACAAACGGCAAACTTATTCATGGTCCTGGGCTGTCTGTCCTTCATCGTCATTGCGCCGGGTTTTATCTTTTTCCATTCCCTCGCCGCTCTTTTTATCCTGGCGTTCCTGATCGGTCCGGCAACCGCCTTCTTCTTTATCGGATTTCAACTTTTCATGGGTGAGGGCGCCAACCTTTCGGTGCTTAAAAGCACGTCATTTTACACCTTCGGCTGGAGCGCCGGGATCGCCTTTGGTTCTTTAATTGCCGGCACCCTGGCCGGCCTTCCGCCGGCCATTTCAATTCTACCGGTAGTGGCCAGTTCGCTCTTGATTATCGCCGGGCTTCGATTTATCGGAAAGTTTTCCGCCAAACAGCGGGAAGGGGATAAAAAAGAAAAGAGGCATACTTCTTCCGGTCTGGATAAGACGGTAACTCCGGGAACGGAAAAGACCTATCTGCTCCTGGGTTGGGTCGGTATCGTCACCGTTTCTATTATCAGCGGCGGTCTAAGATTTCTCATGCCTAAGTTGATTATTGATTTTTTTGGTCTTTCTGCAGCCGTTGCCGGCACACTGCTTTTTCTCTCTTTTGCTGTTCAGGCGGTCTTCGGACTTTTCCTGATGAAATTTCCGGGTTGGCGCTATAATTTCAAGGCCCATTCCCGATTAGAACTACTGGGGCTTGCCGGGGTATTTCTCGCTCTGGTAATTTCCGGTTTGACCGGGGTGATTATTCTATCGGTGGTTGTCGGAATCTATTCCGGACACGCTTTTTACAACGGCGTATTCTATTCACTTTGCCAGCGCCACAAGAGAGGCCGCAATGTCAGCGTTAATGAATCGCTGGTGGGAATTTCCGGCATCTTCGGACCGCTCATTCTGGGTGCGGCCCTCCAAGCCGGAATCAGCTACTTTTTTCTCGCCCCGGTTTTGCTGATAGCAATTACCTATTTCATTCAGGCGTTCTTGGTCCGGTCGACTACTTGAGCGTAATCTCTACGGCCACAAGGGCCTACACTACATTTGCCGTTAATCTATCTAACTCTTTAGATGGTATTAATGCAGATGGGGATGGATGTGTGTCGTGTTTTTATGTTTGTGGCTGTAGCTGTGGATGAGGTTGTTGTCGCGCAGCAGCTGTCCGTCACTTAGAATTTCTTCCGGCTTACCGGATTTAACGATTCTTTTTCCCGGGCTGAATACGTAAATTATATCCGATATTTCTTCTGCAAGGCGCAGGTCATGGGTGGAGATGATGATTGTTTTTCCGGAATCGTTGGACTGAACGAGCAGATTGATAATGTGTCTGGTTGTTAAAGGGTCAAGCCCGGCGGTCGGCTCGTCCAGGATGAGCACGTCCGGGTCGATTATCAGGGTGGAAGCCAGGGCAACCTTTCGTTTTTCACCGACGCTTAACTGATGGGGCGGCCGGTCCAGCAGGTCTTTCAGGTTCAAAACGCCGGTGAGTTCTTCCAGTCGGTTTTCAATCTCTTCTTTTTCAATTCCGAGTTGCAGCGGTCCAAAAATTATATCTTCCTTAGCCGTAGGACAGAATAACTGGACATCCGGATTCTGGAAAATCAATCCAACCTTCCTTCTGAAATTTTTTGAGAAATTTTCATCGTTGAAGACGCCCTCTTTTAGGTCAGCGCCGAAGGCCTTTATTGTGCCTCGGCCGGGGAAGATAAGGCCGTCAAGCATGTGTAAAAGCGTAGATTTTCCGGAACCGTTTGCGCCGACAACGGTCAATTTTTCTCCCGGCCGTATATTGAGGTTTACGTCGGATAAAGCCGGAAACCTTTCCAGATAGGAAAAGAAGACGTTTTTCAATTCAAAAATCAGGTTATCCATTAATTTCCTCTTTTGGACGCAGATGTACGCAGAAACTACAGGATAAGGATTAATAATAATTTTTAAGGTACTTTCTTAAAGTAATCTTTAATCTGTAATCTGCGATTATCTGCGGTAATCTGCGTCCGATTGAATTATGCAATTGTGAGCGTCACGAAAATCGTGAGCACGCACAATAACCATAGCCAGTCCCGCAAACCGGCTTTAAAATTATTCAGGACAAGCGGTTCTCCGTTGTAACCCCTGGAAAGCATGGCCTGGTAAACGTCTTCGTTTAATCGGTAAGACCGCTGATAGAGGGACGCGATATTGGAAGCCACGATACGCTGTCCTCTTTTGGAGTGGACTTTTGTGCCGACCCGGCTTTTGATGGCAAGGTAGGTATTCTCAATTATTCCGACAAATAGAAAAATATACCGGTAACACATGCCCAGTGTCATTACAAAAACCTGGGGAATCCCAAAAATACGCAGTACCTTAAGTAGTTTAAAATGCTTCGTGGTGGTACTCAAAAGAACGACGAAGGATACTGAGGTTATCACGCGCGTAACGAATAACGCCGCGCCGGATAATCCCTGGCGGGTAACGATTAGTTCAAGCCCCGCTATTTTCAATGTGGCCAGGGTTTCGCCCGGTGTGAAAATACTGAATATGGCGGGGAAGGCGATGAAAAGCGAAAACAGGGGGATAAATACCCATGTTCTCTTTAAGAAAAAGCCCAGGTGGATTTTGGAAAGGAATGCCAACAGAAGGGATACCGCGTAAAGACACAATAAAACAACGATTTGTTTTGTCAGCAATACCTGAACGACAAACAACAGGAGCGTCGCCGTCTTTATCCTCGGGTCAAGGGATTGCAGAAACCCTTTTTGGGAGGCGTAGTCATCGGAGAATACGGATTCTTTCAGGAACGACAGGCCGCCTGAAATAGAACTTTCTATAAAGTTGTTTTTAATCACCTTTTTTTGCTAACATTTTGCCTATAAGCCAGGCCGCCATGGAGACGATGGCGATACCCACAATAGCGGATATTATATAGGCAAAACTCAGATGCGGCAACCCCTTTTCTTCCCATCCTTTGAAGGCATAATCAGGAATCGGCGCATTCCAGAGCGATGCGAATTTCGCCAGGCCTTTCGGGACGTATCCTACGAGCGCCTGCACTTCATCTGCGCCCCATTCGCCCCAGGCGCTTCCGGCTTTGAAGTGTTCCGGCAGTATCAACCCCAAAGGAGAAAGGGCGATCAGAATCGCCATCCCGACCCACAATTTGGTAGTAATTTTCATAATCTTCCTCCATCAATTAATCGGACGCAGATTTTCGCAAGATTTACGCAGATAAAGATTTTGCTTAAGAACTGCTTTTAATCCTTATCCTGCAGTTTCGGCGTTTATCTGCGTCCCAAAAAGGAAATTCCTATGCAATTTAATTAAGCAATAAGAGCCGGGTCCTGCCTCTGCAGGAACTTAACCACCAGTGCGGTTACGATAGCTTCAACCCAGCCGAATATCAAAAGATGCTGCCCGGCCATAATCGGAATCGCAACCTTAAGACCATAGGGACAATACAATGCTTGTCCACTGGCGGTATGATGTAAAAGCGGCTGCAGCCCGAATTCAATTCCCGTTAAAAAAGCAGCCACATTAAGACCGATATAACCGGCCACCCCGGCCGCAATTACCCTCCTGTTCGAGTCAAAGGGAGCGTGATAACTGAGAGTTTTGTAAATATAATATCCTGCAAAAGGCATAACAAAGGCCATGTTGAAACAGTTTGCTCCGAGAGCGGTTAGGCCGCCGTCTCCGAACAGGAATGCCTGTATCACCAGGGCTACGGTTATTGCGATGCAGGCCGCCCAGGGTCCCAGGAGTATCGCCACCAGGACTCCTCCCACCGCATGACCGGTTGTTCCTCCGGGTATCGGCACGTTGAACATCATAATTACAAAACTGAACGCCGCGCCGACGGCCAGCATCGGCACCTGCTTTGTCTTGAGCGTTTTCTTGACAATCTTTGAGGCAACCGCCCAGATTGGCAGCATCACCGCGTAAAAGAAGCCGCAGGTCGCCGGTCCCAGATACCCGTCCGGTATATGCATAATCTATTTCCTCCTCTTAAAATGTGTAAACGCAAGTCAAAAAGACCGAATCGTTCACATCCGTATTTTTGCCCGCCAGCGCTTTTTGATATCCAAACAGCGTCTGAATTGTATCGTTGGACCATCCGAACCCGGCGCTGGCGGCCAGGGAGTCGCTGTCAGAATCGGCAACTTTTCCGCCGTCTTCTTTCGTACCGCCCTGCTTGAATCCGTTTATCTCAAACATCAGGTTGAGCCCCTTTTTCGGGAAAAAGTATTCCACGGCGAAATCGTAGTTGAAATAGTTGCCGTATTGGGTCTTAACGCCGTCAATCGTCGTTTCCTGCGGTATGCTGTAGACGGCGTCGGCGTGAAAGATGAACGGTTTCACTTTTTTGGTAAAGACTATTCCGAATCCCGGGTCCCAGGAACCGCTTCCGGTCAAATCAGTTCCCATTTTGCCCGGGGCGGCGTGCTGGTATTGTCCGGTCGGCGCTTTTATCTGCAGCAGACCGGTGATATGAGGTCGCCTTCCGTTCTCTTCGCAAAAACAGCGTTTAAGGGTAACGCAAGTGTCTCCGATACCGCCGTAACCGGCGCTTAAACCTCCCTGTTTGACGTAGTTTTCCTGGTAGGAGGTGGAGACATCGATTTCGAGTTTTTCGGTGATGCCGTAATACAAGGATATCTGCCCGAGCCATTGGCGTTGGGAATCGCCCGCGGGAAGGGAATCTTCGTGTCCGTCCGAGTCAAAAACGCCGCGGGTATCGGTATAAAAGAAAAACGGCTGGATAACCAGTTTGCTCTTTTCGCAGAGCGGGGCGGTGGAAGCGGTAATCGGGCCGGCCGAAGGGGGATTCCATTCCGTTTCTGCCTCAGAATAATTCTCCTGAGAAAAACAAGTGGAGATTAATGAAATCAACACACCCATAACAAGCAAGCTGAATTTAATCCTCCGTAACATTTTCCTCCCTTTTCGTATTATTAATATTATTTTCGTGTTACGAATACGTAAAAAAATAATACCGTTACCGAATCTCTTTACCGGTAGTGGACATATTTAGAGTCGCGTGCTTCACTCCTTTTACCGCTGATAGGTTATCGGTTAACTTTCGGGCTTCCTCGGGAGAACCCTGGACTGCAATGATTTCCAGGCAATTGTTGTGGTCCAGGTGGATGTGCTGGGTGGAAATAATCGTTTTGCCAAAATCGTGCTGAATATCCATCAGTTTATTTACCAGTTCTCTTTTGTGGTGGTTATAAACAAGCGTAACCGCGCCCGCGATTTCACCGTTGTTTTCCCATTGTTTCTGAACTAATTCCCGGCGGATTAAATCCCGGAGAGCTTCGGAGCGGCAAGTATAATTCTTTTCTTTGGCCAGGCGGTCAAATTTCTCCAGAAGTTCCCGGTCTAATGATACGCCAAAACGCACGACTTTTGACATCTTTTTACTCCTTGTAGTACGATTATAAAAATTATAACACGAAATATTTTGGACGTCAAATTTTGCCTGTCTGTTGCGTAGTGCGACCCCCGCCTGTACTAAAGTTACGGCGGGTAAACTTTCAGGGTCGCCGGGAGGGGACATAGCCCCTTCCCTGCATTAATACTTCGGAAATTTTGTGATAAACCTCAGAAAAATCATCGGTTTTGCAGTTGTAATCTACCATTTCCGAAAGATGTCGGGAAGAGGAGTTAAAGGCGATGGAATAGCCGGCGGCCCGGGACAGGGGTATGTCTCCTTCGCTGTCGCCGACGCTGATTACCTGATGCGGCTTAACCTTAATCTCCCTGATTATTTTCTTTAAGATCTTTCCTTTGGCGCCGTGGGTTATGTTGATTTTGACACCGCCGGTGAGGATGCTTTTGGATGCCTCCAGTTCGTTGGAGAGGATATAGTCAAAGCGGAGTTCCTTTTTCAACCGTCGGGGAAGATACTGAAGGCCGGTTGAAACGGCAATCAGTTTCAGCCCAATCTTTTTTAATTTTTTAATAGAGGTTACCGCGTTTTTGGCGTAAGGAACATCTTGAAAGAGTTTTTTGATATTTTTTTCCGGCAGGCCCTTCCAGTGGGCGGCGTCCAGTTCGCAGAATTTCCGGTAACTTATCCGGCCGGCCAAGAAGAGTTCCTGATATTGGCAGGCCAGGACGTCCCACTTACCTAATTTTTCGTGGATGTACCTCCAGGAACTGACCGGAGTGGTAATCGTGCCGTCTATGTCAAAGATGATAGCCTTATATTTCATTTTTTCTTTTTCCGGCCAACTGGCCGCAGGCCGCCGCGATGTCATTTCCCCTGGATTTGCGGATGGTAACGAAGATTCCTTTTTGGGTGAGCCGGTTTGCGAAAAGAAGAACGTCCTCTTTCTCCGGTGCCCGGTAATTATTTCCGGCGACTAAGCTGTAGCCGAGCAGATTAACTTTGGCCTTCAGGTGTTTGGTTATATCAACTAATTTTTCCGCGCAGTCAACGGAGTCGTTGACGTCCTTGACCAGCAGGTATTCCAGGGTGATGACCCTTCCGGTTTTCCGGGTGTAATCGGCCAGAGCCGGAACCAATTCCTTCAAGGGGTATTTTTTACTGACCGGCATAAGATTACGGCGGAGTTCTTCTTTGGCTGCGTGCAGGGAAACGGATAGTTCCACCTGCCGGCCCAGATTTTGAAAACGGGCTATTCCCGGGATGATTCCGCAGGTGGAGACGGTGATTTTGCGGGCGCCGATGCCCAGACCTTGTGAATGATTTATAACGCTGATTGCCCGGACCAGGTTTTCGTAGTTGTCAAATGGTTCACCCATTCCCATAAAGACGACGTTGGTTATCTTTTGATTATGTTTAAAACGGATAAAGAGCAGTTGGTTGATAATTTCCGCCAGGGTAAGGTTTCGGGTGAAACCGTTTTTGCCGCTGGCGCAAAAAGCGCACTTGTATCTGCAGCCGACCTGCGTGGAAAGACAGACGGTTCTTCGTTCCCGTTCCGGTATCAGGACGGTTTCAACGTATTGGGTTTGTGTAGGGGAGGGGCTGTGTCCCCTCCCGGTCAGTTGGAAGAGAAATTTTTCCGTTCCATCGGCTGACCGGGCGATTTCCGCAATCTCCGGCCGGCTGACATAAAAGACAGTGTCCAGTCTTTTCTGGAGGTCTTTGGACAGGTTCTTCATCCGGCTGAATTCTAAAACTCCTTTACGGTACAGCCACTCTGATATCTGCCGGGCCCGGAAAGGGGGCGCCGGGATTTCAGCCAGCCGCTCTTCCAGTTCTTCTATCGTGAAATTTTTAATATCCTGTTTTTCCATTTGTTTGTCATTGCGAGCGCAGTTTGCGCGGCAATCTCATCTTTGCGTTATTCGGTGCTTCTTTATCAACCGGACCGGATTATACGACATTTTTGCTCTTCTTAAACCCTCAACGCCAAGGTCCTGTTCCCGATTGACGAAACGGAAATCCTGCGCTTGATTCTTCAAAAATTCCCAATTAATCGCCTGATAAAGTCCGGTAATCCCGTTCTTTGCCTTTTCCGCGTGGATGACCATGGTATCATTGTTTAACCGTTCCCCAAGAGTCAGGGCCACGATTTTTTCCGCTATCCGGATTATCCCGCCCTTACTACTTAGGGAATGGAAGTTATTGAGCATCTCCAGAACCGCGCACTTTTCGTGGCTTAAACCCTCTATCTTTTCACAATCCCGGTCTTCGCACCATTCGTGTTCAAACCTCAGGCATTCCGGGACCAGTTCCGGGGTCAGGTTTTGGTAGCGGTATTGGTATTTTTTAAGAAACTGGTTAAGGAGGTTCTTCTTGTCGTGAAACTTTTCGCCGGCCAGTTCCGTAAGTTCTTTGGTATCGTAAAGATAGTCAAAATTATCCCGGTCTTCCGAAATAACAAATTGCGAATCGTCCCAGGCGCCGGCCGCGATAAAATCCTCACCGGCTCGTTCTATCGCCGGAAATTCGGTTTTTTCTTTCAAATATCCGAAACAGGCCTGAACCGCTTCGGCCTGGTTTCCGGTTGTCAGGGGTTGTAAAAAGGAGATTTTCGCTTTGAATTCTTTTAAAACCAGGAAGCCGTCTCTATATTTTGATACCTGGTAATTTTGGATCTTTCGCCACCCGAAGAGGTTGGTAAAGGTAAATTCGGAGACCAGCGGCGGGTGTTCCCGAAAGTAACCTTCCAGGACTTCCCGGTTTGTCAACTCAATCGGTTTGAATTTTGGGAAAATGGGTATCATATGAAATCCGTAACACATTAGCTTCAGAAAGTCAAATTTCCGCCACACCGCCAAAGCCAATCACCATAAAGAATATCACACTTTACACCCGCCGGTCAATAAGACCGCAAAACGCCAAACCTTAATAACCACACCAAATTTTAGCTCT